>JAYOFM010000003.1:0-82114 GCA_038117225.1 Rhodospirillales bacterium | reverse complement strand
GCCGTCGGAGAGGCCGCCGCCGGAGCCGCGCGCGGCGCCACCGGCGCGGGTGCCGGTGCCGGTGCGGCTGTCACCGGGGCGTCACTGAGTTCGGCGAGAAACCCGGTTTCGCCGACGCCAACCTCCGCCGGCAATCCGGCCACGTCGCCGCCGGCGGGCGCGGCCTCGGTAATTTCCGTCGGCAACTGGGTCACATCTGCGCCGCCACCGGCGGTCGTCACCGGCTTGCCGGCCTTGGCACGCTTGGCGTTCCGCTTGGCGCGGATGGCGTCGATCTCGGCCTGTGAGATGCGTCCCAATGAACCGCCAGCGGGGGCCGGCGTTCCGGTTGGGGCGGCAGCAGCCGGTTGATCGAGATTCGGCAAGCCGTCAGACACCTCAGCCGGCGCCGCCACGGGGGCGGCGGCCTGCGCGGTCACGCCAGCCGCCCGGGCCGCTTCGCGCGCCGCCTCGGCGGGTGATACGCCGGGTACCGGCGTGGTCATTGGTTTCATGGCATCGTGCGCCGCCGTCTGCCCCGCCGGCTGGCCACCCGGTTGGCGAAACGCCAGGTCATTGGAAATTTTATCGAGGCGCCGATTGACCTGAAGGATCTGATGGTTGAGTTCCTCGATGCGACCGGTGACGCCGCGCAGGTCCCGTTCCAGGCCATCGAGACGCACGGCGAGGCGGGCTGCCGCCGGTGTTCCCGGCGCCAGCGAGGCGCCCGCGGACGCCGCTGTCTGACTTCCCGTGGTCGCACCGCCACCACGCGCGATCTGGACATTGAGCGTGCGAATATCCCGTTCCAGGCGCGCCAAGCGATCGAGCATGGGTTGCAGCGACTCGCTCTGCGCCAACGCGGGAGCCAAGGGCATCCCGGCGCAAAGCAGTGCCACGGCCACAATCGGAACATTGACCATCAAGATGTGTCGGATGATGCGAGGTGCCATGTCCGTATCTCCGGAGTCACGCAAGGCGATATAGCCATTGGGCGGTTACGCCGCTGGGCGGTCAGTCCGTCATTCGCGCCAGACGAATGCCGTCAATGATCAATGCACCACATTCTAGGCAAAATTAGGGCGCTTGCCCATGTCGACCGAAGCCGCGCGAGCAAGCGCCCTGAAACCAGCACCCAAGAATTAGGCGTAATTAGCTGCCGGCGCCGCCGACGACCGTCACTGCGCGACGGTTCTGCGCCCACGCGGCTTCGCTGGAGCCAAGCGCGACCGGGCGTTCCTTGCCGTAGGACACGGTGCGGACGCGGGCTGGCGCGATACCGAGGGCGATCAAGTAATCCTTGGCGGAATTGGCGCGACGCTCACCGAGCGCCAAGTTGTACTCGCGGGTGCCCCGTTCATCGGCATGGCCCTCGACGACGATCGACGAACCCCCATGGGCTTTCAACCAAGCAGCCTGCTTTTCAAGCGTGGCGCGAGCCGCCGGCTTGAGGTCGAAACGGTCAAAATCGAAGAACACGCGGTCACCGACGTTGACGACCAAATCTTCCTGCGACCCCGGCTTGACGGCAGCGACGGGCGCCGCGGCGGCCGAACCACCGGTTGATGCCGACGAGGTCGTCGCCTGACCACTACCCGAAGAGGACGCCGATTGTTCCGGCGCGGTTTCGCATGCAGCGAGGAGCGCTACCGCGGCAAAAATTCCCAGAAACTTAACGCGCATAATTCAATACTCCTGACGAAGATCGTTGCTGATCCTTCAACGGTTTTTAGCAAAAGGCTTTATCGCTTAGGAAACCGCGGCAATCCATTTGGTCGGCGCGCACGGCCTCAGCCGGGGCCACGACGACCTCTAGGCCTGTCTTATAGGTATGACGCACTGAATCCAAGACCTTTTTTGGCGATTAGTGCCATGTCAGACATTGTTAATATTCGGTCGGCGCGGACGTCGACTTAAACGTTGGAATTCAGTGACTACGGAATCAACGGTGACCAGGCTGGATCGGATCCGTCCACCGGCGTGATGACTTCCCGTTCGTTGCGTCCGGTGAGATCAATGGTGTAGAGCCGCGCCCGGCCGCCCTTGCCATCCGCCGTGGATCGACTCTGGCGGAAGAACATCAGCACCCGTCCATTGGGCGCCCAGGTCGGTGCCTCGACCAGAAAGTCCTGCGCCAGCAGCCGTTCGTCCGACCCGTCGGGTCGCATGACGCCGATGAAGAAGCTGCCGCTCTTGATTTTCGTGAAGGCGATCAGATCGCCGCGCGGCGACCAGACGGGTGTCGCATAGCGGCCCTTGCCGAAGCTGATGCGACGCACGTTGCCGCCGTCTGCGTCCATCACGTAGAGCTGCTGAGAGCCGCCCCGATCCGAATTAAAGACGATCTGGCGGTTGTCCGGCGACAGACTGGGCGAGGTATCGATGGCCGAATGGGTGGTCAAACGCTTGGCCCCGCGTGTTCGCAGATCCATAATGTAAAGATCCGAATTTCCCGACTCCGCCATCGAGAATATAACCTTCTGGCCGTCGGGGGAGAAACGCGGCGCGAACGTCATGCCGGGGAAATCACCAAGCACTTCCTGGCGTCCGGTATCGATGTTGAAGATGTATACCCGGGGAAGGTTGCCGTAATAGGAAAGATAGGTAATTTCCTGGAGGGTCGGCGAAAAGCGCGGCGTCAGCACCAGCGACGAACCATCGGTCAGAAAGCGATGGTTTTCACCGTCCTGATCCATAATGGCGAGGCGCTTGATCCGCTTGTTGGCCGGTCCGCTCTCCGCGATGTAGACGATGCGGGTGTCGAAATAACCGCTTTCGCCAGTGATTCGCTTGAAGATTGCATCGGCGATGATGTGCCCGACCCGCCGCCAGTTATCGGGGATCGTAAAATAGGCGAGCCCGACCATCTGCTGTTCGCCGAACACGTCCCACAATCGGAACTCGACGCGGAGCCGCCCGTCGTCGACCATTTCAACGCGTCCCTGCACCAACGCCTCGGCATTGATCACCCGCCAATCACCGAAACGCGGCAGTGTATGCAGCGACGCCGCGGATTGCACGAAGGCGCGGGCATCGATGGGCGCGAACAGACCCGAGCGTTCCAGATCGGCGGCGATGACCTTGGCGATATCATGGCCGAACCGCGTGTCCTGCGGGGTCGTGCCGATAAACCCGGGAATAGCGACAGGCATCGGCTTGACATTGCCTTCGGTCAAGCGGATGCGCAGCTCGGCCGAGGCCGGAACGGAGGCCAAGCCGTTCGCCAATATCACCACCCCCATCAGCGCGGCCAGGAAAAATCGTCGGGTAAAGGCTGTCATCATGGTTCCAGCAATCATTGGTACATCCGTTTGGGATCAAATTCGATAGTGATCTGCTGCCAGTGTACATATTTTTCGGCTGGCAGTCTGAACGGTTGGCAGCGCGGATTGTTCACCGCGCGCAACGCCGCGTCGCGGGAAGCCGTATAAAAATCATTGCCGGACCAGATCGGCGTGTCGACGGCGCGCGCGCGGCGCACCGTGCCATCCGGGTTCATGGTCAATTCGACCGATATGATCATGTCCTCGGCTCCCTTGCCGCCGCCGATCAAATTCCAGCACGGTCGCAATTGACGTCGCACCACGTCGACCTCGCTGATGGTGACGGGCAGCACATTGGCCGGCTTGGCCGACGGTTTCGGCCGCTGCAAGGCACGGGCGATCTTCTCCTCGAAGGTTTCCTCGGGTTTCTTTTCCGGTTTTTTCTCTGGTTCTTTCGACTTCGCGGCGGGCGGTGGCGGTTTCGGCTTTTTCTTCTTCGCGTCCTCGATGCTCTTCATGATCGAGGCAATCTGGAAACGCGGCGGCGGCTTCGGTTTGCGGCGCGGTTTCGTGCTCACCGTGATCTTTGGCACCTCTGGCTTCGCCTCGACCTTAGGTTCCGGGGCCGGCGTCGGTTCGGGTTCGGGGTCCGCTTCGGGTTCGGGCGCGGCGACCGGTTCGGGCTCGGGTTCCGGTGCCGGTTCGGGTTCGGGCTCCGGTTTGGGCGGGAGTGCGGCGATCTCCGGCTCCGGCGCCGGCGGCGTGGGATCGGGTTCCGGAGTCGGCGGCGGTTCCGGGGCAGCAACGGGTTCCAGTACCGGTTCGGGTTCCGGTTTCGGCTCGGGTTCCGGTACCGGTTCGGATTTCGCGACAGGCTCCGGTTTCGGTTCGGGCTTCGGTTCCGGTTTGGGTAGTACCGGCGCTTCCGGGATCGAGGTTTGCGATGTCACCTCGGCCAGTTCGAGAAATTCCACGGGAATAACGGTCTCGATCAGCGGCGGCGGATCACTCAGCCGTGGCAGACCGATCAAGGAAAAGGCGACAATGCCGACGTGAAACAACAGCGACAGCACGAAGCCCTTACCCATTCCCGCCTCACTGCCCGCCGGACTTGGTGGTCGGCGTGGCGTCGCTATTCTTGGGTTTCGGTTTCGGTTTCGGTTTTGCCTTGGCCTTACCCTTCACCGGCTGGCCGACCAGGGCGACCCGGCGATAGCCGGCGGCGTTGACTAACCCCATAACCTCCATGACGCGGCCATAGTTGATGGCGGCGTCACCACGGATGAATACGCGAACATCGGGATTGGCGCCGGTAATGGCATTGAGCCGCGGCACCAGGGCGTCCACGGTGATCGCCGTTTCCATCAACCACACCGAACCATCGGCCTTGACCGAGATGGCCAAGGGTTCGTCGTCGCCGGGGATCGCCTTGGCCTTGGATTGCGGCAGATCGACTTGCACGCCGACGGTCAATAACGGCGCCGTGACCATGAAAATAACCAGCAACACCAGCATCACGTCGACGAAGGGTGTCACGTTGATTTCGCTCATGGGGCGGGATTTGGAACGGCCGAAACGACCGGTGTTGTTCCCGTTGCGACGCAGGGCGACGACCATCCCGGCTAGCCCTTGTTGTCCATTTCGCGTGACAGGATCGCCGAGAATTCGCCGGCGAAACTTTCCAGCCGGCCGGCATAGCGATCCAGATCACGCGACATTTTGTTATAGGCGATAACGGCGGGGATCGCCGCCAGCAATCCCAAGGCGGTGGCGAACAAAGCCTCGGCGATACCCGGCGCGACAACGGCGAGATTGGTGTTCTTCGATACCGCGATGGCCTGGAAGCTGTGCATGATTCCCCAGACAGTGCCGAACAATCCGATGAACGGCGCCGTCGCGCCCGTGGTCGCGAGGAACGTCATGTAACGTTCAGCGCGATCCATTTCCCTCGACAGGGTGATGTGCATGACCCGGTCGATCCGATCGGCGAGACTGGCGCGCACGCTTTCACCGATGCCGCCGCCGGGGGTGCGCCGCCATTCCCGCATCGCCGCCACGAACACGGCGGCCATCGGATCGCGCGGCTGCGGGCCGATACGTTCGAACAGATCGTCGAGGGATCTGCCGGACCAGAACTCGGTTTCGAATTCGTTCGAGCGCTTATTCAGTCTGCGCAGGCTGAATAGCTTTTCGAAGATAATCGCCCAACACCACAGCGATGCGATTAGCAACACCGCGATTACCGATTTGACCACCAGATCGGCGCGTTGAAACAGCGCCAGCATGGAGTATTCACCAGCCGATCCGGCGATGCCGGCCGCTTGCATCAGATCATTTTCCATTCGTTACTCTCGACCGTCCTCGTTTGGTTGAGCCCCCATTCGCATGAATTACCATGACCTATGCGGATGATGTGGCGTTTTCATGGCAGACTTATAGCGACTGCATCGCATCACAAAGCACTGACGGCAACCGTTTCGGCCGGCCATCGCCGCCCATGCAGGCGAGCCGCAGGTCAATTGTCACCAGCGGCTCGTCATCGCGGAGCACCCGCTGATCAAGCGTGATCGACGCACCACCGACGGCGGCGACGCGGGTCTCGATTTCCAGGGCGTCATCCAACCGCGCCGGTTTCAGGTAGTGCGTGTGACATTCGCGAACCGCTAGCGCGATCCCCTGTTCCGCCATCAGGCGTGAACTTTCAATGCCGGCGCCGCGCAGCATTTCCGTGCGCGCGCGTTCGGCGAAGCGAAGATAGTTGGCGTAGTAGACGATGCCACCCGCGTCGGTGTCCTCGAAATAGACCCGTATCGGGAACACGTGGACCGCATCATCGATTGACACTGACCCGGCGGGCTTAGCCGACATCTTCCGCATCCTCGTCGACAGCGATCAGTTCAAGCTGGGCCAGGTTCTTTGGCGGCCGCAGGCCGACATGGGTGAAGGCGGCGGCAGTCACCATGCGACCGCGCGGGGTCCGCATCAGCAACCCTTCCTGGATCAAATAGGGCTCGATGACTTCCTCGATGGTGTCACGTTGCTCGGACAACGCCGCGGCCAGGGTTTCGACTCCCACCGGCCCGCCGCCATAGCTTTCGGCAATACAGATCAGATAGCGCCGATCCATGGCGTCGAGGCCGCGCTTGTCGACTTCCAGCCGCTGCAGGGCGGCATCGGCCGCCGCCGCATCGACCGGACCGCCGCCGTCGAGGGCGGCAAAGTCCCGCACACGCCGTAACAGACGGCCGGATACCCGCGGCGTGCCCCGCGAACGCCGGGCGATCTCCGCCGCGCCGTCATCGCTCAGCTCAAATTCCAATAGGGCGGCGCCGCGCCGCACGATCTTCTGCAGTTCCTCGGGCGGATAAAAATCGACGCGCAATGGAATACCGAAGCGTTCCCGCAATGGCGTCGTGATAAGCCCCGAACGCGTCGTCGCGCCGACCAGGGTGAACGGTGGTAAATCGATGCGCACGCTGCGCGCCGCCGGCCCTTCGCCGATGATCAGGTCGAGCTGAAAATCTTCCATCGCCGGATAGAGGATTTCCTCGACCGCCGGGCTGAGCCGGTGAATTTCGTCGATGAACAACACGTCGCGAGGCTGCAAGTTGGTGAGAATGGCCGCCAGATCACCGGCGCGCGCGATCACCGGCCCGGAGGTGGCGCGAAAACCGACGCCGAGTTCCCGCGACACGATGCTGGCCAGAGTCGTCTTTCCGAGGCCGGGCGGCCCGTGAAGCAACACATGGTCAAGCGCCTCGCCGCGCTGCGTCGCCGCCGCAACAAACACGGCAAGGTTTTCGCGTACCTGGTTCTGGCCGACGAAATCCGCCAGCCGCTGTGGTCGCAGGGCGACATCCGGGCTGTCCGTTGGCGAGGCTTCGGGCGCCACCACCCGGTCGTCATCCATTTCGAATTCCGGCGCCATCTATCGGGCTGCCGCCGCGTGATCGGCCGGCGCCAGTTCGCCCAAGCCTTCGCGGATCAGGGTTTCGATGGGCGCATCCGTGCCGAGGCGTCCGGCGGCGCTGGAAACCGCGACCAATGCCTGTGATGGGCTGTAACCGAGATTGACCAGCGCCGACACGGCGTCGCCGACGTTGCCGTCGGCGGTTCCCATGACCTGCGGGCCGGCCGGCATGTCACCGCGCGCGGCGGCGCCGAGCGCCAGCTTGCCGGCCTTGTCCTTGAGTTCGGAAAGAATGCGCGCCGCCAGTTTCGGCCCGACGCCGGGGGCCTGGGTAACGGCGGCCTTGTCGGCGGCGGCGATGGCGCGCAACAGATCATCCGTCTCCAACACACCGAGTATTCCAAGCGCGACCCGGGCGCCGACCCCTTGCACGGTGGTCAGCAGGTTGAACCAGTCGCGTTCGATCTCGGCCAGGAAACCGAACAGATGGATATGATCCTCGCGCACGTGGGTTTCCACGTGCAGCATCACCGCCTCGCCCTTCGCCATGCGGCCGAGCGATCGCGACGAACAGTAAACCCGGTAGCCGACACCGCCGACATCGATCACCGCATGGTCATCACCCAGCGAGGCCACGAGCCCCTTGAGCAGGGCGATCATGAGGCGACCTCGACGAAGCGCGCGATGCGTCCGGCGGTTTGGCGGTGATGGGCATGGCAGATGGCGACGGCCAGCGCGTCCGCCGCGTCGGCGTTGGCGACATCCGCCGCCGGCAGCAACACGGCGATCATCGCCTGAATCTGTTCCTTGGCCGCGTGGCCAGCGCCGACGACCGTCTTCTTCACGAGATTGGGCAAGTATTCGACTACCGTGAGTCCCGCCTGCGCCGGCACCAGCAACGCGATACCGCGAGCCTGGCCGAGTTTCAAAGTCGCCGTCGGGTTTTTGTTGGCGAAGCTCTGTTCGACCGCCGCCTCGGCCGGCCGATAGCTTTCCACGACGAGTGTTAGTCCGTCGTGCAGGGCCTTCAGCCGTGTCGCCAGATCGTCCGCCGCCCGGGTGCGGACGACGCCATTGGCGACGTGGCGAAGGCGATTGTCCTCGGCCTCGATGATGCCCCAGCCGGTTTTCTGCAGTCCCGGGTCGAAACCGATGATCCGCATGGCGTCCCTACCCCTGCCGCCGTCGGTTTATCGAACGCTCAGGCACTGAGGCGTTCGAGCACTTCTTCGGCGACGTCGAAATTACTGGCGACACGCTGCACGTCGTCATTGTCTTCTAGCAGGTCGATCAGCTTGAACAGCGTCGACGCCGCATCCTCGTCGATGGCGACCTCGTTCTGCGGCTTCCAATCGAGCCGAGCCGTTTCCGCATCGCCAAACTGTTCGGCCAGGGCATCGCGCACCTGGCTGAAATCGTCCGGCGCGCAGGTCACCTCGTGGCCGTCGTCGCCGCTTTCCACGTTCGACGCGCCAGCTTCCAGGGCCGCTTCGAACATAGTGTCGGCGTCGGCGACCTCGGCCGGATAGAGGATCAGGCCGACCCGTTCAAACATGAAGCTGACGCTGCCGGTCTCGCCCAGCGAACCGCCGTTCTTGGAAAATGCGGCGCGGACTTCCGAGGCGGTCCGGTTGCGGTTATCGGTCAACGCCTCGACGATCAGCGCCACGCCACCGGGGCCGTAGCCCTCATACTGGATTTCCTCGTAATTGGTATCATCGTCGCCGGAACCCTTCGAAATAGCCCGGTTGATGGTCTCGTTGGCCATGTTGGCCTGGCGCGCCGCGGTAATGGCGCTGCGCAGCCGCGGATTTGAATCCGGATCAGGCAGGCCGACCTTGGCCGCCACCGTAATTTCGCGGATCAGCTTGGTGAAAACCTTGGCGCGCTTTTTGTCCTGCGCGCCCTTGCGATGCATGATGTTCTTGAATTTTGAATGGCCAGCCATGACGCCTCAGTACCCTAAATCCCGTGTCGCGAATTCACGCTTATACCATATGTGGGGGCCGTAAACAGCCGCCATGGTACTCAATCGGCAATGGTCGGCCGCGCCTGATCAAGCGCGCCACCGACGCGGATCGGCTGCACGCGACGGGCCAGCCCGGTCACGTCATCGGTCTCGACGAAAAGACCGCACAGGGTCGCCGCGCCGTCGGCCGGCTCCAGCCGCCCCTGCGGCAGCTTGGTGACGAAACGGGCGCTGGCATTCGCCTTCTGCATGCCAATGACGGAATCATAGTCGCCCGTCATGCCGAGATCCGATTGATAGGCGGTGCCGCCCGGCAGAATGCGATGATCCGCCGTCGGCACATGCGTGTGCGTCCCCACGACCGCCGTCACGCGGCCGTCCAGGATGGTTGCAAGGGATTGCTTTTCGCTGGTCGCCTCGCCGTGGAAATCGATGATCGCGGCGGCGATGTTGCCGCCGGCGCCCATGTGCTTATCGCGCAGCAGTTCCTCGATGGCGGCGAAGGGATCGTCGAGCGGATCCATATACAGTCGCGCCATGGCGTTGACCACCAGCACCTTGCGACCATCCTGGGCGGTGAACACGCCATGGCCGTTGCCGGGCGTGCCCGGCGGATAGTTGAGCGGCCGCAGCAGACGTGGCTCATCGTCAATCGTGTTCATGATCTCGCGCTGATCCCAGACATGATTTCCGGTGGTGATGCAGTCGGCGCCGGCCTGGAACACGGCGCCGCAGATCTTATCGGTTATGCCGAAACCGTGCGCCGCGTTCTCGCCGTTGACGACGACGAAGTCGAGACCCAGTTCGTCCCGCAAACCGGGAATGTGTTCGCTGACGGCGTCGCGGCCGGAGCGGCCGACCAGATCGCCGACGATAAGAATGCGCATAAAGTCTCCCCGGATTATTCGACGCGAATAATTTCGCGCTCAGTGACCATGCCATCGAGGCGCCAATCATGCGCATCGCGGGGCACCGCGTCCACCTCCTGATCGGCGAAACCGACACCGACGGCGAGAATTCCCCGTGCCGCCAGCGCTTCCAGCGTGCGATCATAGAAGCCACCGCCATATCCCAATCGATAACCCCGCCGGTCAAAGGAAAGCAGCGGCACCAGGAGCACGTCGGGGGTTCCCTCCGGCGCATCCGCCGGCGGCATGGAAGTGCCGAATCCACCATCCACCAAGACTGTGTCGGGCCGCCAGCGCCGGAACATCAGCGGCGTCGCCTTGGCCACCATTACCGGCAACAAAATTGGGTATCCCGCCGCATCGAGACGCCGCATTGTCGGGCGCACGTCGATTTCATCGCCCATGGGCCAGAACGCCGACACGGACGCGCCGTCGATCCAGCGGGTTTCGCTGCGGCGAAGCGCATCAAGATTGTCGGCCAGCCTAACACCGGCATCCGGGAATGCGATGGCGGCCTCGCCGCGCCGGGTCCGAGCCTCTCGACGCAGGCGGTTCTTATCGATTTGAGCAATGGTCATGGAGAAGTCGTCATGGGGAAATGGTCATGGGGAAATGGTCATGGCGGCGACGGGTCTACGCCATCGTGGCGACACGATTATCGGCGGAAAGGAAGTGGGCGGCGCCGGCGGAACCGTCAGCTATGAAATCCTCCGTGGCCTGCTGTTGCAGGTGGGCACCGTGTAACGAACCCAAGAGTTCGACAGGGACAGCTCCCGAGAGGTGATTTAGGCCCCTGGGATTACGTAAGCTTACGCGTTCCTCAGCAACCGCCCGAGTCATACTTAGGGCGCTTCGAGGCTCTCGGCAATGTGTTCGATGCGCTGCGCCAGGTTTTCCATGCGCAGGGACAGAGTTTCCTCGGCGTCGGCCACGGCCGCCGCGCCGCTGTCGCCCTTCAGCGTATCGATCTCGGAATAGGCGTCCGACAGTTCATCGGCGACCAGCAGGGACACCATCACCAGCAAATGGGAATCGCTGATCGGCGATCCCAGCGCCGCGGTCAATTCGCCGACCCGCTTGTCGACATAGGCGCCGAGGCGCGCCAGATGGGCTTCCTGGCCGTCGTCACATGCGATGGGGTAGCGACGACCGTTGATGCTGACGTTGACCTGTGACATGTCCCGTCGCCCCTATTCCGCCGCCACGTCGTGCGCGGCGTCGCCCGCCAGCGCACAGCCCAGGCGACCGATGGCGTGATCGAGACGGTGCGCGGCATCGGCGTTAAGTTGGCGCAGCTGTTCGTTTTGCTGGCGCAGTGCCTCAGCCTCACCAGCATCCGCGCCGGCATCTCCGTCCCGCGCCACGCGGGCCGACATCGCCTGTTCGAGGTGCGTGATCGCTGATTCGAGGCGCTCGTGCGCCCGCGCGACACGGCTGGTTTTGGCAATTGGCGTATTTTGCATCCCAGGCTCCAATTCTCATCGACAATGACCGGCGTTGGCCACATCCGATCGTCGATGGTCGCGTAATACAACCAACAATAAGCCTGGCCGCGATTCGGCGTCAAGCATTGTCTCAAGCATCTTCGACAATGGCTTGTCGGACAATGAAAAAACAGCACTTCGCGCAACTGTCATGACCGCCTAACGGACCCATGTCATTGGGGACTTAAAGTGCGCGCGAGCGGACTCTGGGATTGACGGAACGGCCCGTTCTTTGGATGTTGCGGGCTAATTCATACAGGGTTCACACGACGCCACCAGGACCCCCTGGCGTCCTTGGCGCATGGAGAAATAAAATGTCGGTTCGCGTTGCGATCAATGGCTTTGGGCGCATCGGCCGGTTGGTGTTGCGCGGAATCATGGAATCGGGCCGTAAAGACGTGCAGGTCGTCGGCATCAACGACCTCGGGCCGGTCGATATGAACGCGCACCTGCTGAAGTACGACTCGGTGCACGGGCGCTTCCCCGGCGACGTCACGGTTGACGGTGATACCATCGACGCCGGTACCGGCCCCATGAAGGTGTCGGCCGAGCGGGACCCGGCGGCATTGCCGTGGGGCGAACTCGACGTCGACGTGGCACTGGAATGCACCGGCCTGTTCACGAACCGCGACGCCGCCGCCAAACACCTCGACGCCGGCGCCAAGATGGTCCTGGTCTCGGCACCGGTGACGGATGCCGACAAGACCATCGTCTATGGCGTCAACCATGGCACGCTCGTCGGTGCGGACACAGTGGTGTCGAACGCGTCGTGCACGACGAACTGCCTCGCCCCGGTGGCCCATGTGCTGCACCAGACGCTGGGTATCGAAAAGGGCTTCATGACCACCGTTCATTCCTACACCGGCGACCAGAGGCTGCTGGACACCCTGCACAAGGACCCACGTCGGGCGCGGGCGACGGCGATGTCCATTATTCCCACATCGACCGGCGCCGCACGCGCCCTTGGGCTTGTGTTACCGGAATTGGCGGGCAAACTCGACGGTACCGCAGTGCGGGTACCGACACCAAACGTGTCGATGATCGACTTGACCTTCATCGCTGACCGCGACACCACAGCCGAGGAAATCAACGCCGCCATGCAAACCGCCGCCGCCGGTCCGCTGAAGGGCGTCCTCGAATATGTCGACGACCCGCTCGTCTCCGTCGATTTTAATCACGACCCGGCAAGCTCAATTTTCGATGGCACCCAGACCCAGGTCACGGATGGCAACTTCGTGCGCATTCTAAGTTGGTACGATAATGAATGGGGCTTCGCCAATCGGATGCCAGACACCGCCGTCGCGATGGCCCGAGCCTAGCGTTCATACGACAATGACAGGCGCCGAAAGACGACCGACGGTTATTGTTCATGACATTGACCATGCGACCCTCGCCGCCGCCGCGTCGACGCGGCTGGAACTGCCGGTTGCACTTAGAAGCCCACCCGGCGCCTCGGCAACGCTCGGTCCGTTGGTGTTCCAGGCAATGATTGCAGAGGCGCGACGGCGCCATCCGGACAGCAACATCAGGGGCATTCTCGATTGCGGCGTCGATGCCGGACATGCCCTGGCCGCGCTCCGCGCCGGCGTCGATGCGGTGCGCGTCGATCTGGCCGATGCCCCGCGCCGCCGGCTCGACGATATCGCCCGACAGTTGGGCCGCCGCTTGGATGAAGATGATACGATGGCACTGGATCTGTTCGGTGTCGCCGACCCCGAAACCGCCTTGGAAGAATGGATGATCCGCGCATGACCGCCAAACGCCGCGCCAGCCGTCTCTACCTGATCACCCCGCTGTCGATTGATCTCGTCCGCTTTCCCGACACCCTGGACGCGGCGCTGGACGCTGGCGACGTGGCGGCACTACAGATCCGGCTCAAGAATGTCGACGACGACGCGATCCGCCTCGCCGCAGAGGTGATCGGCCCAATCTGTGCCGCCCACGAGGTGCCATGGATCATGAATGACCGCCCCGATCTGGCCAGCGAATGCGGCGCCGACGGTGTCCATGTGGGGCAATCCGACGCGTCCTATGCCGACGCCCGCGCCATTGTCGGCGACGACGCCATCGTCGGCGTCACCTGTCACGCGTCGCGCCATCTCGCGATGACCGCGGCCGACGCGGGCGCCGACTACGTCGCCTTCGGCGCCTTCTTTCCATCGCCGACGAAACAGTCGGAGCACCACCCGGAGCCGGAACTACTGCAGTGGTGGTCCGAGACGACCATCGTGCAGTGCTGCGCCATCGGCGGCATCACCGCGGACAACTGCGCCCCGCTGGTCGCCGCTGGCGCCGATTTCCTCGCCGTTATCTCCGCAGTCTGGGACCATCCCGATGGCGCCGCGGCGGGAGTCCTCGCCTTCAACCAAGCAATCGCGGTGGCACACGGCTGAGCCAAATCGTGGCCAACGCGGGTTTCGTTGCGCCACCGCAAACGACCTGATAGCTTCCGCGCGATTTCAAAACCCTATCGTCCTTTATTTAGAACCGAGTGACAGCCATGAAGATCGACGGCAACGCCATCCGTCCGGGAAATGTAATCGAACATCAGGGCCGCCTATGGCGCGCGGTGAAAATCCAGCACACCCAGCCGGGCAAGGGTGGCGCCTATCTGCAGGTTGAACTGAAGGATCTGCGCGACGGCACCAAGATGAACGAACGTTTTCGCTCGTCGGAAAAGGTGGAAAGGGCGCGCCTGGATCAGGTCGAACATCAGTTCCTCTACGCCGACGGTGACATGTTCACCTTCATGCACAACGAAACCTACGATCAGGTGACCCTGAGCCGCGACGATATCGGCGACCACCTAGTTCCCTATCTGCAGGATGGCATGACCGTAATCATCGAAAGCCACGAAGGCGAACCGCTCGGCGTCCAACTTCCGGACACCGTGATCCTGACGATCACCGAGGCCGACGCCGTGGTCAAGGGACAGACGGCATCGTCGTCCTATAAACCGGCGTTGTTGGAAAATGGTGTCAAAATTCTCGTGCCGCCCCATGTGGAGGCCGGCACCCGGGTCGTCGTCAATACCGCCGACGGCACCTACGTGGAGCGCGCCAAGGACTGACCGCGTGGTCTCCTTGCCCGCCGCCGCACCCCAATAGCCTCGTATTCCCGCTGAAAGAGGCGACAATGGCCCAACCGACGTCCCCCCTACTCCACGTCATGATCGCGGCGGCGCAAAAAGCCGGCCGCGCCTTGATCCGCGATTTCGGCGAGGTCGAACATCTGCAGGTATCGAAGAAGGGCCCCGCCGACTTTGTCAGCCACGCCGATACCAAGGCCGAGCAGATCGTCGTCGAGGAACTGAGCAAGGCACGCCCCGACTACGGCTTTCTGCTCGAGGAAGGTGGCGAGATCGAGGGTAAGGACACATCCAACCGCTGGCTGGTCGACCCACTCGACGGCACCACGAACTTCCTGCACGGCATTCCGCATTTCGCCGTGTCGGTAGCGCTGGAGCGCGATCGGCGGCTGGAAGCGGGCGTGGTCTATGAACCCGTCGGTGATCAACTGTATTACGCCGAACGGGGCCAAGGGGCCTACCATGGGACCCGGCGTATTCGGGTTTCGGCGCGGCGGGATCCGGCGCAATCGATATTTGCCACCGGGATTCCCTTCCTCGGCCGCGGTGATCACGAACCGTTCTTGAACCAGTTGCGCGCGGTGATGGCCGGCTCGGCGGGCGTACGGCGGTTCGGGACCGCGTCGCTCGACCTGGCGTTTGTAGCCGCCGGACGCTTCGATGGGTTCTGGGAACAGGGCCTGAAGCCCTGGGACATGGCGGCCGGAATCGTCCTAGTGCGTGAAGCGGGCGGCATGGTCAGTGATCTCAAAGGCGGTGACGGCATGCTGGAAAGCGGCGATATTATCGCCACCAATGCCGAACTCGACAGAGATTTCCGCGCCCTGCTTCGTAGCGCACGCTAGCAATCACCCCGCCGCCAACACCGGCCACGCAGACTCCGGCGCCAAACCGGTTGTGCCCCGTGCGGCCCTTGTTTATTTTGAGTCCCGTCTTCTAGCGCCGACCGGTGCTGACCGGCATTTGACCGCATGGGAATCGTTATGGCCCGCAGCTTTCGTATCACGCCACAGAAACTCCGCCGTCCGTTGTCGCTTGCCGTCCGCGTGGCCCTTGTCTTAGCCCCTGTCTTGGCTGCGGGGAATGCGCTGGCGCAAAGCTCAAGCTTCTCAAGCGGCACGGACCCCGTGATCGTTGATCTCAGCGTCATCGGTGATGGCGGATACAGCGGCGGCGCGTTCACCTCTTCGGCACCGGTATTGATGCCGGGGCAACGGCTGATGCCGGGATCACGAGCACCCGTCTCGCGCCTCTATGTCGCACCGCCGGGCGGCACATCTCTGAGCGCCCCCAAACTCAAGGCACCCATGCGGCAAGCGGCGACGGCTCAGCCGATGGCGCAGCCCAAGCCGATCAAGCGCACACCAGCAGCGCCGGCCAAGCAACCGCCGCAGACCCTAACCGCCGAGGCGCCGGCGCCAGCCCCCATGCCGGTGAAGAAAGCACCCGTCGCGATGGCGCCAAAACCGAAACCGGCACCGCCGCCGAGTGTTGCCGCCGCGCCGGCACCCAAACCCATAACGAAAGCCAAGAAGAAAGCGCCACCGCCGCCGCCCGCGGAATCGGCGACCGCACCGGCGACTCCACCGAAGACCGCCAAGGCGCCGGAGCCCTCGCCGCCGCCGAAATCGGACACGATCGCACCGCAATCCGCGTCGCTGCCGACCGGTGATGACGCCATCAAGGCCGGTAGCAAGGTGCGCGTCGCCTTTGGCGCCGAAGACACCAAGTTGCCTGAAGAGGCCAAGACCGGTCTCGGTGGCCTGGCGGCGCAGCTCAAAAATCAGGACACCTTGCGCGTCCAATTGATGGCCTACGCCGGCGGCGACGCATTGTCGCCATCGAAGGCGCGCCGGGTATCCCTGTCGCGGGCGTTATCGATCCGCTCGTTTCTGATCGAGAACGGCGTCCGCTCTACCCGCATCGACGTGCGGGCCCTCGGCAGCAAGACGACGGAAAAACCCGTCAATCGGGTCGATGTTAACGTCGTCGAACGCTAATTCGCACCGGAACGCGCCATGGTATACCTGTGCCGGTTGATGCGTTCCGCCCACCGACAGGCCGCGCGTTAACGCCGGAGGCACCGCCCCCATGACCCGGCCTAGCCGATTCCTGATCCGCATGGTGCTGTTTCTGATCGCCGTCGCCGTCGTCGGCGTGCTGCTCTTCGCGCCGCTGCAGAGTGCCTTCATGGCCAACGCGCCGCTCAACGGGCTCATCGTCGGCGTCCTGGTTCTCGGCATCACCTACAATTTCCGCCAGGTCATCACGCTTTACCCGGAAGTCGATTGGATCGACACCTTTCGCAGCCGCCTCGACAACAGCGGCCTTGATTTTTCCGCCGACGTCCTGCCGCAGGCGGCGCCGAAGCTGTTGGCACCGATGGCGACCATGCTGGGAGACCGTCAGCACGGCTTCAGCCTGTCGACCCTTTCCATGCGTTCGCTGCTGGACGGTATTCTGTCGCGACTGGATGAGTCTCGCGATCTGTCGAGATACACCATCGGTTTGCTGATCTTCCTTGGCCTGCTTGGCACCTTCTGGGGTCTGCTGGAAACCGTCGGCTCCATCGGCAACGTCATTTCCGGATTGTCCATCGGCAGCGGCGAGAACCCGGGAGCGATGTTCGAGACGCTGAAGCAAGGCCTGGAGGCCCCCATGAGCGGCATGGGCACGGCGTTCTCGTCGTCCCTGTTCGGGCTCGCCGGTTCGCTGGTGCTGGGTTTTCTCGATCTGCAGGCCAATCAGGCGCAAAACCGTTTCTACAACCAGTTGGAGGAGTGGCTGTCGTCGGTGACGCGGCTGTCGTCGGGGGCGCTTGGCGCCGAAACCGATCACTCTGTGCCGGCCTATGTGCAGGCCTTGCTGGAACAGACGGCGGAAAGTCTTGAAAATCTGCAACGCACGCTGGCGCGGGGCGAGGAAAGCCGCATCAATCTGGACAGCCACATCATCTCGGTCAGCGAAAAACTGGAAGTGCTGACCGATCACATGCGCACCGAACAAGCGGTCATGGTGCATCTGGCCGAGACGCAGATGGACTTGCGGCCTTTACTGGCCAAGATCGCCGAACGACCACAGGACCACGGCGGCATGGGCCTCGACGACGCCACCCGCGCGCACATCCGCAACATGGATTTGCTGCTGGCGCGGATGGCGGAAGACCTCAGCGGCGGCCGCGAGGAAATGATGCAGCAGTTGAAAAGCGAAGTGCGCATGCTGGCGCGCACCATCTCGCTGGGCAGCCAACAGGGCTCCAATGGATCCGATGGCTGACCTGATGGCCGATTTAGCCGCCCGGAGCCGCTAAATCATGGCCGCCCTCGCCCGCCGCGAACAGCGCAGCACGAATATCTGGCCCGGCTTCGTCGATGCGCTTGCGACGCTGCTGATGGTCATCATCTTTCTGCTGATGATCTTCGTGCTGGCTCAGTTCTTCCTCGGCGAAGCCCTATCGGGTCGCGATCAAGCCTTGAAAAAATTGGAATTTCGCGTCGGCGAGCTGGCCGACCTGCTGGCGCTGGAGCGCGGCTCGAACGATGATCTGCGGAACAATCTGGCCCAGCTTTCGCAGGAATTGCAGGTCTCGGTGGCGCTGCGCGACGACCTAAAGGGCACCGTCTCGCGGCTGCGCGATGAAGGCGCCAAGACCCAGGGCGAATTGGATGCCGCGCTCGGGATTATCGGCGATAACCAGAAGACCATAGAGACACAGCGGAGCGAGATCGGCAATCTCGGCCAGGATCTCGCCGCCCTGCAGGCATTGCGCGGCGAACTGGAAGCGGAAATTGTCGATATTGCGCAACGGCTCGACACGGCCAAGGAAAGCCTCGCCGCCAGCGAAGTGAACTTGGGTGAAACCAAGGCGGAACTGAGCAAGCGTCTCGACGAGCTGGGCGTGACCAAGGCTGATCTGGCGAAACGCTTGCTGGAATTGGCGACTGCGCGCAACGACCTAGCCGACCGCACGGCGAGCCTGACGGAAACCAAGAACCGCCTGACCGAATCGGAGGCTAAACTGGAAAGCACCTGGGAGGAATTGGCCCAGGCGCTGAAACAGAACAAGCAGGTGGCAACCACCCTGGAAGGCGAGAAGACCCAGTCCGAAGGCCGCCGCCAGGACCTGGAACGCATGAAGCTGGCGTTGCATGAATCAGAGGAAATCTCGCGATCGTCTCGGGCCCAGATCGCGCTATTGAACCGGCAACTCGCGGCGCTCAAGAAACAACTGTCCGTTCTGTCCAACGCCCTCAATTTGGCGGCAAAGAAGACCGTCGACCAGAACGTGCAGATCAAGTCCCTCGGCAAACGCCTCAATGCGGCGCTGGCCAGCAAGGTACAGGAACTGACCCGGTATCGCTCAGAGTTCTTCGGTCGCCTGCGCGAGGTATTGGGCGAGCAATCGGGCGTTCGCATCGTCGGTGACCGCTTCGTATTCCAATCGGAAGTCCTGTTCGCGAAGGGCGCTGCGGAACTCGGCGAGGCCGGCCAGCGCCAACTCGATCGCCTGGCCGAAACATTGATCGATCTGTCGGCGCAAATTCCCGGCGACATCGACTGGGTGTTGCGCGTCGACGGGCATACCGATATCGACCCCATTGCCACGGCGCGCTTCCCGTCCAACTGGGACCTGTCGACGGCGCGCGCCCTTTCCGTCGTTCAGCATCTGATCGCCCGCGGTTTGCCGGCGCGGCGACTGGTCGCCGCCGGTTTCGGCCAGTTTTCACCGCTGGTGTCCGGCAGTGGCGAGGCCGCCAAAGCACGCAATAGACGCATCGAATTGAAATTTACCCAGCGCTAGGCCGCCGACCGGCGATCACCGCCCCGAACCGAGTAAAGAGCTCCTTCCCGTGCCCATCCTGTTTCTCATCGTCGTCGTCGACCTGATCGGTTTCGGCATCATCATTCCGCTGCTGCCGTTCTATGCGGAATTCTTCCAGGCCAGCCCGCGCACGGTCGGACTGGTCATGGCGGCCTACTCGGCGGCGCAGTTCCTGGCGGCACCGTTCTGGGGCCGCCTGTCGGACCGCGTCGGACGCCGACCGGTCCTGCTGATCAGTCTCGCCGGCGCCGTCGGCGGCTACGTATGCCTCGGCTTCGCGGATACTTTGGCGATGTTGTTCGTCGCGCGCATTCTCGGCGGTTTCATGGCCGGCAATATTTCCACCGCCTTCGCCTATGTGGCCGACGTGACGACGAAGGAAAACCGCGCCCGCGGCATGGGCATGATCGGCGCCGCCTTCGGTATCGGCTTCATCACCGGGCCCGCCATTGGCGGCATTCTCGCCGGACCGGATCCGCTCAACGCCGACTACCAGACGCCGGCGCTGGCCGCCGCCGCCCTGTCCGCCGCCGCATTGGTACTCGCGCTCGCCTTGCTCAAGGAATCCCTGTCGGCGGGAACCCGCGCCGCCCTGTTGGCAAATCCCCGCCCGCGCGGCGCTGCCTTCTTCAAGGACGTGCTGTCCCGGCCGGTTGTCGGCTTGCTGATCGCGTTGTCGTTCCTCGCGACGTTCGTTTTCGCCGGCTTGGAATCAACCTTCGCCATGTGGTCTCGACGGCAGTTCGGCTGGGGGCCGGAACAGAACGGTTATCTATTCGCCGGTATCGGCTTGTTAAGCGCCCTGATCCAGGGCGGATTGGTCGGACGCCTGGCCAAGCGTTTCGGCGAAGGCGGTCTGATCGTGCAGGGAGCGGCGGCGCTGGCGGTTGGATTGTTGCTAATCCCGTTCGCCGATACCGTGGTTATTCTGGCCGTCGCCATGGCCATCGCCGCCTATGGGTTCAGCATTATCTCGCCGGCGCTCAACAGCGCCATTTCGCTCGCCGCTGGCGACGACGAACAGGGCGGCGTCATGGGGGTGACCCGGTCCGCGACCACCATGTCGCGCGCCCTTGGCCCGGCCTGGGCCGGGTTCATCTTCGGCTTGATCGGCATGGACGCGCCCTATTTCGTCGGTGCCGGCGTGATGGTGGTGGTGCTTTTTCTGGGGCTTATCGTGGCGCGCAAATTGAGGCGACCACCGGCGAACTGAGACAACGCTTGAATGGATTGGCCCGTCTGGCTATATAGGGCGGCCTTAAACGCCGGGAGCAGGACCATGAAGCAGGACATCCACCCAGACTACCATGAGATCACGGTGCAGATGACCGATGGGAGCACGTACACTACCCGCTCCACATGGGGCAGCCCCGGCGATGTCATGAAGCTCGATATCGACCCGTTGACGCATCCGGCCTGGACCGGTGTGCATCGTCTCGTCGATTCCGGTGGTCGCTTGGCCAAGTTTAACAAGCGATTCAAGGATTTCGCCGTCAATTCCTAATTGACGACCGACATTTCCTTCTTACATACTCCGTTATGAGCAAATTGCCCTGCGGGCACTAATTTGCTATGCTGCGAATGCTAACAAACCGATGACGCGCGCATCATATTGCGTGACTCGCGTTGGTAGCAGGTATTTGCGGGGCAATCGGGTATTCGTCTCGGCGAGAGTCGTGCGGAAATTCGACGGCCTGAATGTGATCTACGAGCGCACGTCGGTAAAATAGCCCGGGGTTCGCGAGTGTTGAAGTAGACGGGAAGACGATGTCGGGGATCACCCAGTTTGAGGTGCAGGTCCAACAAGGGGGGCGCTGGAGCATTCACGCCCAGTTTGGACCGTTCCAGAAGGAAGCCGCGACCAACGAGGCGAAGCAGATTGCGCAAACGCCCGGCTTCAGCGCCGTCAAGGTGGTGCGCGAGGTCTACGATCCGGACAAGGGTGTCTCGCACGAGTTCGTGGTCTGGAAAAGCAGCGGCATGGAGTCCGGCGGCGGCGGCGGCGGCGGAGCCAGCAACGACTCCTCCAGTTATGATGACGACCACTCAGAAGCCGCCGCGGCCGCGCCGAGTTGGACCGATGACGAGGACGAAGTCGAGGCCGACGATTTCGGCAACCCGATTGAAAAACGCAAGAAAAGCACCGGCAGCGCGACGTTGACGCAGGTCATCGTGAAGTTGCTGTTCGTGGCCCTGTTCAGCGTCGCCATCGCCGCTTTCTTCACCTTCCTGACGTCGGCCATCATCGGCGGCAAGACGATGTTCGGCATGCGCATCACGGGCAATCTGGAAGCCAACATTCTATTCGTCGTCTTCTTCCTGAGCTTCTTCGTCAGCGCCGGCTTCCTCGCTGTCGGTTCACTCAAAAAGACCCAGTTGAAGACACCGAAACGCCGACAACGCGCGCCCAAGCCCGCGCCGCAGCCGGTGGCGAAAAAGAAGAAGAAAAAGAAGCCGGGCCGCGGCGCCGCCGATGGCCCATCCCTGTCGGACGACGCCGCCGAGTTGCAGAGGACGGTCGCCGACGACACGCCCGCCGAAACCGAACCGGCGAATGAGGAGCCGAAAGCCGAGGGCGAGGCCCCCGCGTCGGGACTGTCGCCGAACGCCGAAAAGCAGAAGGCGTTCATGATGGAGACCCTGAAACAGGCGCTGTCAGGCGAAACCTCGGGTAAGAAACTCGACAACTTCAACAAATTCGGCGTCAACCTGTGGCTCGCCGGCGCCTGCGAGGTGCTGAGTCAGAAACGCGGTGTCGATGACGCGTCACAGGCCCGCATCCTCGCCGACAGCGTCCAGGTGATGGGCTTCAAGAAATCCCACGCCGGTGCGTTCTCCGAGAAGTACGAAGAGTACCTGATGCAGGACTCGCGCTACATGCAGATGTTTCAGGCCGGCCGCAATGCCATGAGCCTGCACATGACCGAACCGGGCAAGGTATCGCAACATCTCGACCAGGCGCTGGGAGAATGGAACAAGCCGAAGGCCAAGAAAGAAGCGCCCAAGATCATCACTGTGCTGTTTACCGATATTGCCGGTTCCACCGCCATGACCCAGGCGCTCGGCGATGCCGGCGCGCAGGAAGTGGTGCGCGCCCACAACCGGGTGGTGCGCGAGGCGTTGACCCAGTTCCGCGGCCGCGAGGTCAAGCACACCGGCGACGGCATTATGGCCTCCTTCGATCAGGCGTCCGACAGCGTCGACGCGGCCATCATGATGCAGCGCGGCGCCATGGCGCATAATCAGGCCAATCCGAGTTTGCCGCTACACCTGAAGATCGGCATCAATTCCGGCGAGCCGATCCAGGAAGACAACGACCTGTTCGGCACCACGGTGCAGATGTCGGCGCGCATCGTCGACAAGGCACAGGCGGACGAGATTTTCGTGTCCGAGATCGTCCGCGGCATTTGTGCCGGCAAGTCCTTCGAGTTCGTCAATCGGGGCGGTTATCCGATGAAGGGCTTCGACGGTGATATCACCCTGTTCGAGGCTGTCTGGCGCCAGGCCGAAGCCGCCGAATAGGCCTACGGGCCAGCATTTTTTTTAAATTTTTTATGTCCTGCCCTTGCGGCGGATTTCTCGACGACTATATCAGTTGTGTCGGTGGATGCCCGATGTGGATCCGCCGACACGACAACCGAATAGAGCCGGCCCGCACGGGCGGCTCGCTGTGAAACCATGTAGCTCAATGGAGAATATGGCTATGCAAACCATCGACTTTACCCCCCTGTTTCGTAATTCCGTCGGCTTCGATCGCATGCAGCGGCTGCTTGACAATGTGTCCCGCGTCGACGCCAGCGCCGGCTATCCGCCCTACAATATCGAGCAGTTGAGCGCCGACGCCTACCGCGTCACCATGGCCGTCGCCGGTTTCGGCGAAGCGGACCTGGACGTCAGTGTGGAGAACGGTACGCTGAGCATCGCCGGAAAGATCGCCGATGCGGGCGAGGAACCGACCTATCTGCATCGCGGCATTGCCGGTCGCGCCTTTCAGCGCAAGTTCGAGCTCGCCGATCATATCGAAGTGACCGGTGCCTCGTTGACCAACGGCATGCTGCACGTGGATCTGGAACGCCGCGTCCCCGAGGAAGCCAAGCCGAAGAGCATCAAGATCGTCGGCGGCGCCAAGGCCATCGAGCAGAAGAAGGCGGCGTAACGACAACGCCCAACATCTGGACCCAGACATGGGGGCGCGCTCTTGATAAGGAGCGCGCCCCTTTTCGTCTCGGTTTGAAGATTTCTCGTCTATTCGGCGACCACGAGGCGCTCAAGCGCGGCACGCACCCGATCCGGTATCGGCACCGGCGCATTGGCCGCCCGGTCGACGAAGACATGGACAAAATGGCCATCGGCGACGGCATCATCGTTCCCGTCGCCGAAGATTCCGATCTCGTAACGCGCCGACGACGTCCCCAGGCGGCCGACCCGCAGGCCCGCCTGTAACGCTTCCGGATAGGCCACGGGGCGGTGAAAACGACACATGGTTTCAACGGCATAGCCGACGATCCCGCCGTCGTGAATATCGAGGCCACCGGCGTCGATCAGATAGCGGTTAATCACCGTATCGAAGTAGCTGTAGAAGGTGACGTTGTTGACATGACCATAGAGGTCGTTGTCGGCCCAGCGAGTCTGGATATCGAGAAAATGGGGGTAGCGGTCGCGGGTTTCGAGCAATCCCTGGGCCATGATTTTATATCCTTGGTCGTCATCCTGCGGCGGTGGAAAAGACCTAGCGCAAAAAGTTGGGGGCCGCCAGTCGCCTGGCAGCCCCCGATCTTCAAAGCCTCAAACCTGTCAAACTCGCCCTTGAATTCTTATTGTTGGCCGGAATCAACCACGCCCCGCGTTTGCCGTCAAGTGATTCAAAACACCCGTGAATATTCGGCCCTAAAAAGAGCGCCGCCCCGTTTCCGAGGCGGCGAGTTTACTAACAGGGAGGCGTCGAAGTTAATGAATGGCTTGAGCCATTCACCGACGAGTCTATCGCCCGCGACTTAAAGATGCGTTAACGTTAATCAACGGTTCTTCGCATTGAATGGAAACAGTCAGCATGTCACCAGAGATGGCTTGGTTCGTCGTGATGGTCTTCTACCTGGCGCCGTTGGCTCACGTCGTGCTGTCGCCCTCGGCCGGCCCGTGGCGCGCGCCGAAAGGCTCGCGCTGCCCGTTCAGCCCGCGCGTCGGCTGGGTCGTGATCGTGATCGTATTGGGGATCGTCGGTTGGGTGTTGTTCTGGACGCGCCGACGGCGCGACGGAAACGATCAGACCTAGCTCTTGAAAAATGTCTCGGCACCGGCGCGAGCGGCCTGCTTCTGAGCGATGGTCTCGCGCACCCGATCGATTTCCTGTTCCAGTTCGGCGATGTACTCGCCGAGGGCCTCGATCGACAGCACCTCGAGATTTTTCGGCGCCGGTTTGTTTTTCTTCGCTTCCAGGTCCTCGATTTCCATCGTCGCGTCCTCTCGCGCTTGCCAGTTCATTGCCAAGATACTAGAGCAACGCCAGCGGCAAGTGTAGCAGCCAACGAGGACATCATGACAACGCCCGACACCATGAACTGCGTCGAGATTACCGAGCCCGGCGGACCCGAGGTGTTAAAGCCGACGACACGGCCGGTCCCGGTCCCCGCCGAGGGTGAAGTACTGATCCGCGTCGACGCGGCCGGCGTCAACCGGCCGGACTGCATTCAGCGTCTCGGCAACTACGCTCCGCCACCCGGTGTCACGGATATTCCGGGCTTGGAGGTGTCGGGCACGGTTATCGGCAACGGTGTCGGACGCTGGTCCGAGGGTGATCGAGTATGTGCGCTGGTGGCCGGTGGCGGCTACGCGGAGTATGTCACGACCCCGGCGGTGCAGTGCCTGCCCATACCGGGCGGTCTGAGTGAGATCGAGGCAGCGGCGTTACCGGAGACGTTCTTCACCGTGTGGACAAACGTGTTCATGCGGGCCGGCCTGCAGCCCGGCGAAACGATCCTGGTGCACGGCGGGTCCAGCGGCATCGGCACCACGGCGATCCAAATCGCCAGCCGCCTCGGCGCGCGGGTCCTGGTGACCGCCGGCAGCGTCGAAAAATGCCAGGCTTGTCTCGATCTCGGCGCCGAACGGGCGGTCAACTACCGTGAAGAGGATTACGTCGCGGCGGCAAAGGAATTCGGGCCGGGCGGCGTCGACGTCGTGCTCGACATGGTCGGCGGTGATTATATTCCACGTAATATCAAGGCGTTGAAACCGGATGGCCGCCACGTCAACATCGCTTTTCTCGGCGGCTCCAAGGTCGAAGTCGACTTCATGCCAATGATGCTAAAACGGTTGACGCTGACCGGCTCAACCCTGCGGCCGCAGTCGGTGGAGCGTAAGGGCGCCATCGCCGAGGCGCTGGAGCAACGGGTCTGGCCAATGATCACCGCCGGTGATATCCGGCCGATGATCCACGCCACCTTCCCGCTCGCCGAGGCGGCGGCGGCCCATGCGCTGATGGAATCGAGCCAACATATCGGCAAGATCGTTCTCACGGTTCGGTAACGGTAAATCCACGAATTTCGTCACCTCGCCCTTTACCCGCCCCGGGCCGGGACGTTATAAGAGCTCAAGCGTCGGGTATGGGGTTAGCCGATCCGACGGTATTACCTTGAAAGGGATAGAGATTATGGCGCATCCCCTGATGCCGAAGGCCACCGCTGTTTGGCTGATCGACAACACCGGCCTGACGTTCCGCCAAATTGCCGAATTCTGCGGCCTACATGACCTGGAGGTTCAGGCCATTGCCGACGGTGACGTCGCCATCGGCATGCAGGGCCTCGACCCGGTGACCGCCGGGGAATTGACGGCCGCGGAAATCGAGCGCTGCGCCGCCGACCCGAACGGTGTGCTGCAACGCGCCGAAGCGACCATCCCACTGCCCAAGGCGCGCAACAAGGGTGCCCGTTATACGCCGGTGTCCAAGCGCCAGGACCGACCCGACGGCATTGCCTGGCTGTTGAAGAACTACCCGGAATTGACCGACGCGCAATTGTGCAAGCTGGTCGGCACCACCAAACCGACGATCACCTCGGTCCGCGAACGCACCCACTGGAATGCCACCAACATCAAGCCGCAGAACCCGGTCGGGCTGGGCCTGTGCGCCGCCCAGGATCTGGAAAAGGCGGTAGCCGTGGCACGCGCGCGCGCCGGCAATGTGCATGGCGGACAAGCGCCGGCGGCGACCACGCAGCCCGTCGCCACACCACCCGTGGCGACGCCACCGCCCGCCAACGTACCCGTCGATCCGTTCGCGCCCACACCCACGGCCGAAGAGGCCGAAGAGACCGGCCCGTCCAAGCTTGAGGACGCGGAAGCGTCCTAACGGTTTTTACCGAGCAGCTTACGCACGCTGACCAATTCGACGCAGGTGCAGAAGACCCGCATCGCCGCCTCGACCTCCGCCACGTCGGGCATGGTCGGCGCGAGACGCAGATTGCGGTCGCGCGGGTCCTTGCCAAGCGGGAAGGTCGCGCCGGCCGGCGTGAATTTAACACCCGCTTCCGCCGCCAAACGCACCACCTCCGTCGCGCAATCATCCATCACGTCGACACTGGTGAAATAACCGCCATCGGGCCGCGTCCATTGGGCGATGCCCTTGCCCTCCAGGTTTTCGGCAAGGGCGTCATCGACCGCCTTGAAGCGGGGCCGCACGATATCGGCGTGCTTCGCCATGTGCGCCAATATGCCGTCCATGTCCTTGAACAGGCGTACGTGGCGGAGTTGGTTGATCTTGTCGGGGCCGATCGAGGCATAGGAAATCTTCTTCACCGCGTCGGCGATATTATCTTCCGACGCCGCCATCAACGCCACGCCGGAACCGGGATGTGTCATTTTCGACGTGGAGCCGAACATCAAGGGGCGGTCGGCCGTGCCTTCGTCCTCGCACGCGGATAGGACGTTCAAGACGTCCGCCGGTCCACCGTCGACGATGTGGTGAACGTTGTAGGCGTTGTCCCAGAAGATTCTGAAATCCGGCGCGGCCGTTTTCATGGCCGCGAGGCGTTCCACCGTCTCATCTGAATAGACGGCACCAGTCGGATTGGAATACTTGGGCACGCACCAGATGCCCTTGATGCTAGCATCATCGGCGACCATGGCCTCGACAGCATCCATGTCCGGGCCGTCGTCGAGCATGTCGACCGGGAGCATTTCCAGCCCCAGACGCTCGCAGATGGCGAAGTGACGGTCGTAACCGGGTACCGGCGCGATGATCTTATCGCGGCCGGCCCGCCACGGCCCGTCACCACCCGGCATGCCGAACAGCAGCGCGCCGACGAAGGCGTCATACATCATGGTCAGGCTGGCATTGCCACCAACGATGATCTCCCCCTGAGTGACGTCCATATAGTCGGCGAACAGCGCACGTGCCTCGGAAATGCCCTCGACGATGCCGTAGTTGCGATAGTCGGTGCCGCCAGCGCCATGGCAGCCGTCGCCATCGACGATGGTCAGCATCGGATCGGACAGGGCCAATTGCTCCGCCGACGGCTTGCCGCGCGTCATGTCGAGCTTCAGCCCTTCCGCCTTGATGGCGTCATAGGCTTCGGCGCAAGCGGTTTCCGCCGCCTCCAATTCTTCCGGGTCGGCGTGCGTCAGGTCCATGAACGGGACTCCTTTAAGCGGCGGGCGGTCAGTCGTTAACGGGCACCGTGTAATTGAGCCCAAGCCGGCCGCCATCGCAATAGATGGTTTCCCCGGTAACGTAGCTGCTGTCGTCGGAAGCCAGGAAAACGGCCACCGCAGCGACTTCTTCGGGCTCGCCGCAGCGACCGAGCGGCGTGCGCGACAGGATTGTGTGGCGCTTGGCATCGTCGGTCATTACCTGGCGCGCAAGATCGGTCAGGATGGTGCCAGGGCCGATGGCGTTGACGCGGATACCCCTGTCGGCGAGTGCGATGGCCATTGTCTTAGTCAACTGCATGACTCCGCCCTTGCAGGTGACGTAGGAGACGATGTTGGGGATCGACACCACGGCATTGGTCGATGACATGTTGATGATGACGCCGCCCCTACCCTGGGCAACCATTTGCCGCGCCGCCGCCTGCCCCGCCAGGAAGAAGCCGGTCAGGTTAATGGCGAGGACGTTGTTCCAGTTCTCCTCCGTGACGTCGAGAAAATCCGCCGCGTCAATAATCGCGGCATTGGACAGGTGAATATCGAGTCCGCCGTAGTTGTCCACGGCGGCCTGAATGAGCGCGTCCACCTGGCCCTTGTCGCGAACGTCGCAGGACCGGAACACGGCCTCGCCACCGCCGTCGCGGATGGAGGCGGCGACGGCTTCGCCTTTTTCCCCGTTGATGTCGGCGATGACAACCTTGGCGCCCTCGGCGGCGAACGCCCGCACGCAGGCCTCGCCGATGCCCTGCGCGGCGCCGGTGACGGTGGCAACCCTGCCTTGAAGGCGCATGCCCTAACCCTTGCGGGCGCCGGCGAGGCCGATGCCTTCCAGTGCCTCGGTGATTTCGTCGAGGATCGCCGGATCGTCAATGGTCGCCGGCATCTTCCAATCCTCGCGGTCGGCGATCTTCTGGATCGTGCCGCGCAAAATCTTGCCGGAGCGGGTCTTCGGCAGCCGTTCGACGACGGTGGCGGTCTTGAACGCGGCGACCGGACCGATGCGATCGCGCACCATCTTCACCACCTCGGCGACCACCTCATCCGGCTGCTTCGTGGTGCCGGCGTTGAGCACCAGGAAACCGACCGGCAGTTGCCCCTTGAGCTGGTCGGCGACACCGACCACGGCGCATTCCGCGACATCCGGATGATCGGCTAACACCTCCTCCATGCCGCCGGTCGATAGCCGATGCCCGGCAACGTTAATGATGTCGTCGGTACGGGCCATGATGTAGAGGTATCCGTCCTCGTCGACCTTGCCGGCGTCCGCCGTTTTATAATAACCCGGGAACTCTTCCATGTAGGCTTCGACAAAGCGGTCGTCGGCGTTCCACAGGGTCGGCAGGCTGGATGGCGGCATCGGCAGCTTAACGCAGATGGCGCCGATTTCACCGACCGGAACCTCGTTGCAGCTATCGTCGAGAATATGCACATTCCAGCCCGGCGCCGCCTTGGTCGGCGAACCGGGCTTCACCGGAAAGGCATGCAGCCCCATGCAATTGGCGGCGATCGACCAGCCGGTTTCGGTCTGCCACCAGTGATCGATGACCGGCACGCCGAGCTTGGTTTCCGCCCAATCCAGCGTATCCGGGTCGAGCCGCTCGCCCGCCAGGAAAAGAATTTTGAAATTAGATAGATCGTAGTCGGCGAGCAGCGTGCCTTCCGGATCCTCGCGTTTGATGGCGCGGAAGGCGGTCGGCGCGGTGAACATGATCTTCACCTTGTGATCGGCAATGACCCGCCAGAAGGCGCCGGCGTCGGGCGTGCCGACGGGCTTGCCCTCATAAAGTACCGAGGTGGCACCGTGCAGCAGCGGCGCGTAGACGATATAGGAATGGCCGACCACCCAGCCGACGTCGGACGCGGCCCAGAACACATCCCCCGGGTCGACGTCGTAGATGTTCTTCATCGACCATTTCAACGCCACCGCATGGCCGCCGTTGTCGCGCACGACGCCCTTCGGCTGTCCCGTGGTGCCGGAGGTATAAAGGACGTACAGGGGGTCCGTCGCCGCCACGGTTTCGCAGTCGGCGGGAACCGCGATCTCCATCGCCGCGGCCCAATCGATATCGCGTTCCGGCATCAATTCGGCCGCGCATTCCGGGCGTGCCAGGACGATGCAGTGATTGGGTTTATGGCTGGCCAGATCAATGGCGCCGTTTAATAGCGGCATGTATTCGATGACCCGGTTGACCTCGATACCGCAGGTCGCGGTTACAATGATCTTCGGCTTGGCGTCGTCGATTCGAACCGCCAGTTCATTGGCCGCGAAACCGCCGAACACCACGGAATGAATGGCGCCGAGGCGGGCGCAAGCGAGCATGGCAATCGCCGCTTCGGGCACCATCGGCATATAGATGATGACCCGATCGCCTTTTTCCACGCCATGGTCGGAGAGCACCCCGGCGAACAGGGCGACCTCGTCCCGCAATTGTTCGTAGGTGTACTTCCGCACCGTGTTGCCGGTAACCGGGCTGTCGTAGATCAGCGCCAGACGATCACCGTTGCCTTCGTCCACGTGACGGTCGAGCGCGTTGTAGCAGGTGTTTATTTCACCGCCCTGAAACCAGCGGTAGAAAGGCGGATTGGAATCGTCCAGGACCTTGTCCCACTTACGCGACCACACCAGTTCCTCGGCCGCCTCACCCCAAAAACCCTCAGGGTCGTCGATGGAGCGCCGATAAGCCTCATCGTAGGCGTTGCTCATGATAATATCTCTTCTTCTGCCTGGCTGCGCGGTCTGTTTCACGCGGGAGTGTGCGTCAATTCCCGCTGCCTTGCAATCGGGTCCAGATATGGCAATCTCGCCGATAAGCGGGCCTAAAATCGAGTAATCAACAAGGCTCGCGGCAGTTGGGGAGCATCGCCAAGATGGCCACACCATCGATCTATGACCGTGACCTGGATCAAATGGCGGCAAATTATACGCCGCTGTCGCCGCTGAGCTACATTCGCCGTACGGCGGCGGTATACCCCGATCACCCGTCGGTCGTTCACGGCGCGCGTCGCTATACCTGGGCCGAGACTTATGCCCGCTGCCGCCAACTCGCCAGCGCGCTTAGCCGACGCGGCATCGGCCGCAACGACACCGTGGCCGTGATGGCCGCCAATACCCCGGAAATCTACGAAGCCAGTTTCGGTGTCGGCATGGCTGGCGCGGTGATCAACACGCTGAACACGCGGCTCGACGCGGGCATCATCCGCTTCTGCCTGCAACACGGCGAAGCCAAGGCGCTACTCACCGACCGGGAATTTTCAAGCACCGTCGCGGCGGCGTTGGAGGGCCTCGGCCACGACATCCTCGTCATCGACATTGACGATACCGAATACGATGGCCCCGGCGAACTGCTTGGAGAGATGGATTACGAGGCCTTTCTGGCGACCGGTGACCCGGAATTTTCCTGGTCGCTGCCGGACAACGAATGGCGCGCCATTTCGCTCAACTATACCTCCGGAACCACCGGTGACCCAAAGGGCGTTGTCTATCACCATCGCGGCGCCTACCTGAACGCCCAATCCAACGCCATCGGCTGGAACATGGCGCATCATCCGGTCTATCTGTGGACGCTGCCCATGTTCCATTGCAACGGCTGGTGTTTCCCATGGACGGTGGCCGCGCTGGCCGGCGTCAACGTCTGCCTGCGACGGGTCAATGCCGCCGCCATCTTCGCCGCCATCGACGAACAGAAAGTGACCCACTTCTGCGGCGCGCCGATCGTGCTCAATTTCCTGATCAACGCCAACGAGGAGGAACGCCGGCCGTTCGATCATCCAGTCAACGTGATGACCGCCGCCGCGCCACCGCCGGCGTCGACCCTGGCCGGCATGCAGCGCGAGGGTTTCATCGTCACCCATGCCTATGGCCTGACCGAAACCTACGGCCCCGCCGTCCTGTGTGCCTGGCACGATGCGTGGGACGAACGGCCGATCGACGAGCAGGCGGTGCTGAAATCACGCCAGGGGGTCAAGTACCATGCGCTTGAGGATCTGGCGGTGATCGATCCCGAGACCATGCAGCCGGTCCCCGCCGACGGCGAAACCATGGGCGAAGTCATGTTCCGCGGCAACATCGTCATGAAGGGCTATCTGAAGAACGCCAAGACGACGGCGGAAAGCCTCGCCGACGGCTGGTTCCATTCCGGCGATCTCGGGGTCATGCAGCCCGACGGCTACCTGCAACTGCGCGATCGTTCGAAAGACATCATTATCTCCGGCGGCGAGAACATCTCGTCGATCGAGGTCGAGGGCGTGCTCTATAACCACCCGGCGGTTCTCGCCGTGGCCGTCGTCGCCAAACCGGATGACAAATGGGGCGAGACGCCGTGCGCTTTCGTCGAGTTGAAGGATGACGCCGGGAACGTGACGGCGGAAGAGCTGATCAAATTCAGCCGCGATAACATGGCGCACTTCAAATGCCCGCGGCATATCGTTTTCGGCCCGTTGCCGAAGACGTCCACGGGTAAGATTCAGAAATTTCTGCTACGCGAGAGAGCCCGCGATAGCTGATCAACGGCGTGCGTTGCAACGCCGCCAAAAAATATAAACCGCCCCCGCGGCCACGGGGACGGTGAAAAACCGTCTCGATTGGTCGTTAAGCTGATCTCGACTGCGCCCCGACGGCGCCGGGTGCGTGTTCATTGCGCCAGTCGGGGGTTGGGCGTCTCGCCCAAATTCTCGTTCGCGTCAAACGGCGACGATATCGGCGATCTCGTCCTTGATGGCGAGTTTCTGTTTTTTCAATTGCGCGATTTCTACGTCGTCTGGATGGGGCCGGGCAGTTTCTTCGTCGATCGCGGCCTCGAGTTCCGCGTGCTTGGCCTTCAATGAAGATACCCTATCATCCTTGCTCATACGCGCACCTCCTTTCGCTGGGGTAATGGGTCCAAGTGTTCCCTCATCTCGAAGTGTAGCGAAACTGTGTGAAAAAATACAGGTGCAAAGCGGATTTTTCAGATATCAATCCCGGCGATACGCGCTTTCTACCTCAAGCCGGCACACTCTGATATAATGCGCGCCGCAACCTGATGGATAGTCAATGAACGAAGACGAGTTACTGCGGCGCGACATCGAGGACTTGAAGGTGGAACATCGTGATTTGGACGATGTCATCGCTCATTTGACCGCAAGTCGGCCTTTCGATCAGGTACAGATTCAGCGCCTGAAGAAACGCAAGCTCATCCTTAAGGATCAGATCGCGCGCATGGAGAGCGGCATCGTCCCGGACATTATCGCCTGAGCAGATCCGCGTCGGCCGCCGCGATCGCCGCCGCCCCTGTCATATTCGAGGTCAGGACGGCAACACCGACTCGGGCGGTCAACGGGACCGTGCCGCCGGCGACGGGATAGGATGCCGTTGTCACCGCGTCCGCCAATACCGCCGCCTTACCAGCCGCCGTCGCCGGGTCACCGATCAGCAAGATCGCGGCGAAATCGCCGCCGCCAAGACTTCCCAGAACATCCGTTGGATGCAGCGCTGCCCCGAGATTGGCGGCGACGCTGGCTAACACTTGGTCAAGAACGGCGCGGCCATGGCGCAATCGCACGGCGTCAGTGGCACCCACATGCAGAATGACCAAACTCGGCGGCGTCGATAAATCCGCCATGTGTTCCAGCACATGGTTCAGTTCGCGCATGAACTCACGCCGATTTGGAATTGATAAGAAGTCGTGCTCACCGGCCAGTTGTTTGTAATGATGAACATCCGCCTCGGCTGCCTGTAATCGATGGCGTAGCGGCTCCAATTGCGATGACAATTCCTCGAAGGCTTCCTGCAGTTCAGGCGTCATCACCGCAGCGAAACCGTCGATCTCAACCGCCTCATCATCGTTCCATAGGCGGTCACCGTCGTCGCGATCGGAATCCTCGTCCGCGTCGTCGTGTGGATGTCGCGGAGTCTGCCGGCCGCCTTGACCGACAGGCGCGATGGCGCTGGGTTTCGTGACGTCCATGTTGCCGCCTCATTTGATGAGGACCAAGCTTCATTACCCATTCTAGCAGACTTATGGTTAACGCGCCGTTGACAATATCGTGCAGGACGCTTGCGTGGTGACCGCCGCCGCCTATAATGCCGCGCTTCCCGTCGCCGGATGGAACGGAACCCTGAGACATGACCTCCCGGGAAGCACCCGTTGTCGGAATTATCATGGGCAGCCAGTCGGACTGGTCGACCATGAAACATGCCGCGGACACCCTTGATAATCTTGGCATCGCCTGCGAGACGCGAATCGTGTCCGCCCATCGCACGCCGGACCGGCTGTACGCCTATGCCGCCGAGGCCCGCGACCGGGGCCTTAGGGTCATCATCGCCGCCGCCGGTGGCGCCGCGCACCTGCCCGGCATGGCGGCCGCCATGACACCGCTGCCGGTGTTCGGCGTACCGATCGAAAGCAAGGCGCTGAAGGGCATGGACAGCCTGCTGTCCATCGTCCAGATGCCGGGCGGCGTGCCCGTTGGCACCCTGGCCATTGGCAAGCCCGGCGCCATCAACGCCGCGCTGTTGGCGGCGGCCGTCGTCGCCCTGATGGATGACGCGGTGGCCCAGGCGCTCGACGCCTGGCGTCAACACCAGACCGATGGCGTTGCCATCGAGCCGACGGACGACGTCTGAGAAAGCCCGGGATGGCGAACCCGATACATCCGCTGCCGCCCGGCAGCACCCTCGGCATCATCGGCGGCGGTCAGCTCGGCCGCATGACGGCGATGGCGGCAGCGCGCATCGGCTATCGCAGCCACATCTACACGCCGGAAGTGGACAGCCCCGCCGCCCAGGTGGCGGCGGCGGTCACGGTGGCCGCCTATGACGATCATGACTCCCTGGTTCGATTCGGCGACGCCTGCGATGTGGTCACCTTCGAGTTCGAGAATATTCCGCACGAATCGGTGCAACTTCTAGCCGAACGCGCGGTGGTACGGCCGGGTTGGCAGTGTCTCGCCATTGCCCAGGACCGATTAGAAGAAAAAGATTTCATCAACCGAATCGCGCCAACAACACCCTACCGGCGGGTCACCACGGCAGACGAACTGGAAGCCGCCGTTGCCGAGATTGGCGCGCCCGCCGTGCTCAAAACCGCGCGCATGGGCTACGACGGAAAGGGCCAGGTGCTGATCGCGCCCGATTGCGATTACGCCGCCGCCTGGGCTGCCATGGGCGCCGAGGTCGGCATCCTGGAAGCCTTCGTCGATCTGGAGCGGGAAGTTTCCGTCATCGTGGCGCGTGCGCCGGGGGGTGGATGGATGGCCTACCCGCCGGTCGAGAACCAACACGAAAACCACATCCTCGACATCACCATCGCGCCAGCACAAATGCCCGATGCCATGGCAATGGAAGCCGAGGACATCGCCCGCGCCATCGCCGAAGCGATGGATCTGGTCGGGCTGTTGGCGGTCGAGATGTTCATTACCCGCGGCGGCAAGTTATTGGTCAACGAAATCGCTCCCCGGCCGCACAATTCCGGCCATTGGACCATCGACGCCTGCGCCACCAGCCAGTTCGAGCAGTTCGTGCGCGCCGTCTGCGGCCTGCCGCTGGGCGCCGTCGATCTGCACCACGACGCGGTGATGAAGAATTTGCTCGGCTCATCCGTCGACGCCTGGCCCGACTTGCTGGCGGAACCAGGTGCCCGCCTGCATCTATATGGCAAGCGCGAAGCCCGCGAGGGCCGCAAGATGGGTCACGTGACGCGGCTCTATCCGATCGGCTCGCTCCACGGCAAATCGGCGCGGACGTAACTCCGTGAGCGACGCGGGCGCCGGCCTTGAACAAGCGCTGACCCACGCGCAAAAGCTGATCCAGCAGGGCGCCCTCGCCGATGCCGAACCGATCCTGGCGAACGTCCTCGACGCGCAGCCGCATCACGCCGGCGCCAATTTCCTGATGGGCCTGCTGATGCACCAGGCGGGGCAATCCTCCAACGGCCTGCCGTTCTTGGACCAAGCCTGCCGCTCGGCGCCGGATGTCGCCGCGTTTCAGCTCAATCGCGGCGTCGTGCTGGAAGCGGCCGGCGACACCGCCGGCGCCGAGGGCGCCTATCGCGCCGCCATCCGTCTCGATGCCAACTACGCGGTCGCTCACGGTAACTTGGGTTTCGCCTTGCAGGCCAAGGGCGAGGTCCTGGACGCCCTCGACAGCTTCATGCGGGCGACGGCGTTGGATCCGGCGCATATCGGCGCCCACCGGGGATTGGTCTCCGTGCTGGCCCAGGTGCGGGCGCGTGAATACCGGCCGGAGCTGGAAGCCGCGTTCCTGCGTTGCCTGGCCTCGCCGCACGCGGCGCACGAGGAACTGGCCCCAGCCATCGCCTTGCAGCTGAAATTCAAGCTCGCGATCACGCCCGAAAGCGCCACGCGCGATGATTGGGACCTGGATACTCTTGGCTCCGACGCGCTGCTGATCCGCTATCTGGAAAGCTGTCTCAATATCGAACTGGACCTGGAACGGGCGCTAGCCAGCATCCGCCGCCAGATGCTGCTGGCCGAGCGCATCGACGGCGCCGCTCTCGATCTCGCCGCCGCCCTGGCGCAACAGGGCTTCGTCAACGAATACGTGATGTCAATGGATGAGGCCGAGGCGGCGCGTCTCTCGACGCTGTCGGACGCCGTCAGTTTGTCGGATACCGAAGATCTGCTACGCATCGCCATGTACCGGCCGCTCGGCGAACTCGATTGCGCCGATGCCATACTGCATGCCGGTGGACGCGATCCCCGCCTCGACGCCCTGGCGCGCCTGACCATCGCCGATTCACGCGAGGAAGAAGCGCTGAAGCCGACCATAGAGCCGTTGACCGACATCGACGACGTGACCTCAATGGCGGTGCGCCAGCAGTACGAGGAAAACCCCTACCCACGCTGGCGCCACATACCCCGTTGGGGGCCGGAACCGGTGATTCCGAAGATCCGTCGCTTGTTCCCCCATGCCACGCCGCCGGCATTCCTGCAGGGCGGATACGATATCCTGGTTGCCGGCGCCGGTACCGGCCGCCACCCGATCCAGGTCGCATTGCGCCAACCGGACGCTTGGATTCTGGCGGTTGATCTGTCTCTCTCGAGCCTCGCCTACGGCGCGCGCATGGCTGCGGCCCACGGCATCACCAACATCGAATTCCGCCATGGCGACATCCTGGCGCTCGGCGCCCTCGAGCGTCGGTTCGAGATGATCGAATCCATCGGCGTGCTGCACCACATGAAACACCCCATCGAGGGTTGGCGGGTTATAACCAGTTTGCTCCGTCCCGGCGGCGTCATGCGCCTCGGTCTCTACAGCGAGCGCGGCCGCCACGGCATCGTTCGCTGCCGCGACATCATCGCCGACGAAGCCATCGGATCGACGCCCGATGACATCCGGCGCTTTCGCCGCCGCCTGATCGACGATCCGCCCGCCGATGGCGACTTCACCAGCATCCTGCGGGCTCGGGACTTTTATTCCGTCAGCATGGCCCGTGATCTGCTGTTTCATGTGCAGGAGGAGCGCTATACGCCGCTGCGCCTGAAAGAGGAGATGGCGGCATTGGGTCTGCGGTTCCTCGGTTTCGAGGAACTGGGCGCGGTCGATGCCATGGCGCGCTACCGGGCCGACCATCCGGACGATCCGACGATGACCAACCTCGACAACTGGGACGCCTTCGAACAAGCGCACCCGGACGCCGTCGAGGGCTACGTGTTCTGGTGCCAGAAAGAGGATTAAGAAAAAGCGGCGGCCGGCGCTAGATCCGGTTGGCCAGCGTCCGTTCGATATCCTGCATCGACATGCGATTGCGCTTGAAGGTTTCCAGCAATTCGATTTCGACGACCACGGCGGGATCCAACTCGGCCATCACCAAGCCCTTCACGAAACTGACCAGTTCGTGCGCCTGGCCGGGAAAGGCCAGCAGGTTGGTGATCAATTCACGCCGGATCAGCGCTGGAAAGCGGATCAATTCCACCGCCATCAGCTTCTTCACCTTCATCGGGATGCTGTTGTTACCGAACACCCGATCGAGCGAAAAACTGTAAATGCCGAAGTCGAGCTTGCCGGCGACAGCTCGCGTGAATTCGCGGAATTCCTCAAGGAACGCGGGCGCGCTGATGCGCCCTTCCATCAGCTGTTTAACGACACCCAAGAAAGCGCGATAGCGCAGCCGGGCCGGGCTCAGCTTATCGCCGAGATCGGCTTCCAGGGCACGAATCTCGGCTTCGCGGAATCCATGCTCGAGGATATACCGGGCATTGGCCTTGACCTCGGGCGCAAAGGCCTGCTGCTCGACCAGATCGAACAGGCGCTCGAACTTGTTGAACTTCTTGCTGTTCAACGCGTCGCGACCGAGCGGCAGCAGCGCCGCCTGGGCGACCAGATGATCCTTGGAGAAAATTGAGGCGATCGCCGCCCCTTCGGAGCCCCCCATGGATTGGTCGCGGAAGTCGTCGGTAATAACGAAGCGGCTACCGTCCATTACGGTCAGATAGCGCCCGAGCCGCGAGCAGGCGACAAAATGGTCGGCCGTATCGAAGGCGTGTGGGGGCATGGCGCCTCCGGGCGTGTTCTGCGGTGTATGCGTCGCGAGGGCCATGAGGGCTCCGAAGTCGGGGCGCGTGAATGGCGCGAAGATACGTCACCCGGCGGCGATAGGCCAGACTTTGGCCTCATCGCGGGGTTATTATGGCGCCAACGCCCTTGCTGAAAAGGACACGCCCATGCTGTTCGAAGGTTCTTGCGGATGCGGCGCCGTGCACTTCACGGTGCGGTCAAATGCCCCCTACCCGTACCTTCGCGGGTTCGGAAGATTGGACCGAAAAATCGCCGGTTCCGGCGGATTCGTGGCCTTTCTGTTCGCCCATGCGCCGACCCTAGAAATCACCGGCCGCGATGCCATCTCGATCTACCACTGGCCGCGCGAAGACGGCGGTGCGCCAATCCTGGAACATCATTTTTGTGGTCGCTGCGGTAGCGCGCTTTGGCAGTTCGATCCGCGCTGGCCGGACCATCTTCACCCTTACGCGACGGCCGTCGATTCGCCGCTGCCGGTGCCGCCCGCCTACAACGATTTCAATCTTGCGGAACGCGCATCGTGGGTCGAACCGCCGGAGGGTGACAACGTGACTCGCGAAGACAGTGGCTACACCATAGGCATGGAAGCCTGGCACCGGGAGCACGGATGGGTGGTCGAGTAGCGGCCTCACGCAAGCGTGAGGACTGTTTACTGGCCGGCGAACGCTGCCCGGGTGAAACTTTCATCGAACACGGCGGGCCCCCTCGCCGTCGGCTGGAAGCCTCCCCGCGACGTGTTCGCGGTTTCAGCCGTCCGTCGCCGGAAACGGTGGTGGAGTCTTCAACCCCCCTGATCGCGGGGCGTGGCCTAAAGGCCTCGCCCCGCTTTCTTTCTCACAACCCGGAAAATTTATTGCGCACGAGGGCGTAGGGCACGGAATGGGTTCGGCAGTCTGTCGAAAGCAGCCCGAGCCTTCGCCGTCAGTTCCGCCTGTGCCTTTGGAATCGTCATCACGTCGGCAATTCGGCGGTCGAGGAAGGCCCAGGTAGACTCGAACCCAGTGCTCTCATCGGCGAGCCAACACAGCAGCGTTGAGGAGTAGACCGCCAGCAACAAACCGCGCTTCGAGTAGTGATTGAAATCCGCCGACCGGTCACCGGCGGCGTACCAAATCAGACTGCAGGTTCGCCAGGCCAGCCGCCCCGCCATGACGGTATTCCCCGGGAGCGCCATGAAAGAGGCCAGACGCTTGATGGCTTCCCGGTAGGGCGCCATGGCCTCGATACGGGCGCGCACGCCGGCGGTAACCCGGTCGCGTACCCGCATGGCATCCAAATCCTGGCACGCCAGCGTCGCCATCATGCGGCGGTCGAACAGGTCGGCAGCATGGCGAGCCATGTCGCGGGTGCCGCCATCGAACACGCGCCGTGCGTCGATCTTCGCATACCCGGCATCCCGGGCGCCGGCATTGAGACTTTTCAGCGTCCAACCATCGAATGGCACGTGGGTCAGCGCGGCGAGCAGAATGTCGTCCTGCATGGCCAAACGCCGGCGGCGCGCTTCATCGCGACTCACGTACCGGTCTCCTGTTCCAGCGCATCCTCTTCCGGTTCGGCCCGCAGCCCGCGCTGCATTTCCTCGCCATAGCCGAAACTGGAAAGGTCGCGCATACGCATGGGATAGAGGATGCCGTCCAGATGATCGCATTCGTGTTGCACGACGCGGGCGTGATAGCCCTCCGCTTCACGCTCAAACGGTTTGCCGTTGGGGCCGATGGCGCGATAACGGATGCGCGTATAACGCGGCACCATACCCTGCATCTCGGGCAGCGACAGGCAGCCTTCGATGCCTTCTTCCATGTCATCGCCCAGGGGCTCGATCACTGGATTGATGAGCGCGGTCAGCGGAATGCCGTCCTCGCCTTCCGGCATCCGCTGTTCCGGGACATAGAAGACGACAATGCGCGCCGGCACATGAATCTGCGGCGCCGCGAGACCGATACCCGGCGCGTCGGCCATGGTTTCGATCATGTCATCGATCAGCGCGCGCACCGCTGGAGATGTCGGCTCCGCGACCTCCCGGGCTTTCGCCATCAACACCGGATGGCCCATCCGCGCGATTCTCAATATGGCCATTCTTACCTCGTTCCCGCCCGTGTCCGTCGTTGATAAAACTGCTGTTCCCGGCCTTCCCATCGCCGAATGAATGTGTTAGAAGGCGCCTCCCTGTGAGGGACTCGGCGTCCGTTCTCCTGTCTGACGCCGTTATCGTACATATGTGGAGAGTGAGTGTAACGTGCTAGTTACCGTTCGCGACAACAACGTTGATCAGGCCCTGAAAGCGCTGAAGAAGAAGATGCAGCGCGAGGGAATCTTCCGTGAGATGAAGCTGCGCCGTTCCTACGAAAAGCCGTCGGAACGCCGCGCCCGCGAGAAAGCCGAAGCCGTCCGCCGGGCGCGCAAGCTGGAACGCAAACGCATCGAACGCGAGGGCTTCTAGGCCCATCGATATCGGTGGCTTTCGGGCCGCCAAATCGAGCCGAGATCGACCAACCGCCAAACCGCCTCCCCGCTCGGGACGAGGCGGTTTTGTCGTGTCTGGCATCAAACTCGGCGGAATCAAATCGCCGCGTCAGGAATCAAGCGGTTTCCCGGAATTGCGTTGGATGGCGGCCTCGATGCGCTCGCGGTCGGTGATGCCATCCGGATTCTGTTGGCTGGGGAACGCCAGCGAGGTGAACGGGACATAACGCTCCTTCGCCACTTCAGCGAGGCGGCGTAATTCGACCAGGGGTTCCGCGTGATCGTCAACGCGCAGACTCATACGCGGATAGGGCCCGTCCCCCTGCACCAGGATCGCCGCCGCCTGCTTGCCACGACGGTCGCCACCGGCCGCCTCGCCGGCTTCCATGGCCAGCAACAAGCGTTCAACGAGATCCCTGTCCAGATTGGCCTGGTAAGCATCAACGGTCGCCGTGACGACTTCGGGCCCCGTCAGCATGTTTCCGGCGACCGACAGGCCGTCACGGCTGTCGACGCCGCGCCAATCAACACAGGCGTCGCCGGTGTAGGCGGCATGGCGGCCGCGCCAGTCCATCAGATGGAATTGCCGGTGTTCGATGCCCGCATCCTCGCTAATCAGCTGATCACGGACAATATCCGGCGCTAGACCGGCATCGAGAAGCTCCAAGGCGCGGTGACCAAGCATCGGATTCATCAGCGCCTGACTGGAGGCAATGCCGACCTTGCCGCGCGCCCACGGACAGGCGCCGCCGACCGCGAAGAAGCGGCTGGCGATGGCGATACCGAACAGGCCGGTGGTCTCGTCCCTGGCGAGGATTGACCACGTCACGGGGGCATCAACCCAAGGCTTGAACGATTTCCTCGGTCATCTTCTTGGCGTCGCCGAACAGCATCATGGTGTTGTCGGCATAGAACAGAGGATTATCGACGCCGGCGTAGCCGGGACTTAGCGAGCGCTTGACGAACAGCACCGTGGTCGCCTTGTCGACGTCGAGGATGGGCATGCCGGCGATTGGGCTCGACGGGTCCGTGCGCGCCACCGGATTGGTGGTGTCGTTGGCGCCGATGACATAGGCCACGTCCGCCGTGGTGAACTCGTGATTGATTTCCTCGAGCTCGAAGACCTCGTCATAGGGCACGTTGGCTTCCGCCAACAGCACGTTCATGTGGCCCGGCATGCGGCCGGCCACCGGATGAATGGCGTAGGAGACGTTAACCCCTTCTTCCTTCAGCTTGTCGGCCATTTCACGCAGCGCATGCTGCGCCTGTGACACCGCCATGCCATAACCGGGAACGATGATGACCTTCGACGCATTCTTCATCAGGAACGCCGCGTCATCCGCCGCGCCAGACTTGGCGGTGCGATCGCCGGCGGCGGCGGCCGGACCCGCGCCTCCCGAGTCACCGCCGAAGCCGCCGAGCAACACGCTGACGATGGAGCGGTTCATCCCCTTGCACATGATGTAACTGAGGATGGCGCCGGAGGAGCCGACCAGAGCGCCGGTGATGATTAGTGCCGGATTTGACAGCGTGAAGCCGATGCCGCACGCCGCCCAACCGGAGTAGGAGTTCAACATCGACACCACCACCGGCATATCGGCGCCGCCGATGGGAATGATGATCAGAAAACCGATAGCGAATGACAGCACAACCAGCAGCCAAAACGCCGTAGTCGATTCAGTATCCACCATCCAGAAGACAGCGGCCACGATGGACAGTGCCATCAGGGCGTTCAGCGGGTGCTGGCCCGTAAACGTGATCGGATTGCCGGACATTAGACCCTGCAGCTTGGCGAAGGCGATCAGCGAACCGGAAAACGTAATGGCGCCGATCGCCGTGCCGAGCGCCATTTCCACCAAACTGGCGCCGGCGATGTTACCGACACTGCCAAGGCCATATGCTTCGGGATGATGGAACGCCGCCGCGGCAACGAACACCGCCGCCAAACCAACCAGCGAATGGAACGCCGCGACCAATTGCGGCAACGCCGTCATTTCGATCTTCAGGGCGACCACGGTGCCGATACTGCCGCCGATCAACACGGCAACGATGATGGTGGTGTAGCTGACCACTTCAGGATCAGCCAGGGTCGTCGCGATGGCGATGACCATGCCGATTATGCCGTAGATGTTGCCCTTGCGGGAACTTTCCGGCGAGCTCAGGCCGCGCAGGGCCATGATGAAGCAGACCGAGGCGATGAGATAAGCGAAGCCTGACATATTTTCACTCATGATCGGCTCCTCAGCGCTTTTTCTTGAACATGGCGAGCATGCGATGGGTGACAATGAAGCCGCCAAAGATATTGACCGAGGCCAGTGTCACCGCGAAGAAGCCCATGATGGCAGAGAAGTCCATCTGCGCCGGACCGGCTGCCAACAAACCGCCGACGATGATCACCGACGAAATTGCGTTGGTCACCGCCATCAGCGGCGAATGCAGCGCCGGGGTGACGCTCCAGACCACGTAGAACCCGATGAAGCAGGCGAGCACGAAGATGGTGAACAGATTGAGAAACGGCTCGCCGCCGGACTGCGCGGCCTCGACAACGGCCTGCTGCTGCGCGAGATCGACCGACTGGTTGACCAGCCCCGCCGTCTTCTCGGCCAGCTTGGCCGCGTCGTTGGCGACATCCGTCGCCTGTTTGACAATCGTCGATGCATCCATGGGTCAGGCCCCCTTCTTGTCTGATGGCGAGGCGGATTTCGCCGCCGTATTTGGGGCTGCGGCTTTCTTGGTCGCCGGTTTCTTCGCTGCTTTCTTCGCCGGGGACTTCGCTGGGGCCTTGGCGGCGCCATGCGCGTCCTTGACCCGTGCGTTTACGATGGTGCCGTCGCGGGTAACCAGCGTGCCCTGGACGATTTCATCATCCCAGTCGATAGCGAGGGTCTTGTTTTCCTTGTCCACCAGCGGGGTCAGGAAGTTGAGCAGGTTCTTGGCATAGAGCGCGCTGGAGGTTTCCGCCAGACGCGCCGGCAGGTTGGCGTGGCCGATGATCTTGACGCCATTCGGCGTCATTACGATCTGATCGAGCTTGGCCATTTCGCAGTTACCGCCGGCTTCCACCGCCAAATCGACGATCACCGATCCAGCCAGCATGGACGCGACCATCTCCTTGGTCACCAAAGTCGGAGCCGGTCGGCCCGGGATCAACGCCGTGGTAATGACGATGTCCTGCTTCTTGATGTGCTCGGCGACCACCTCTTTCTGTTTGACGTAGTACTCGGGCGGCATTTCCTTGGCGTAGCCGCCTTCGGTCTGTGCGTCCTTTTCCATTTCCGGATCGACGGCGAGGAACTTTCCGCCAAGGCTTTCCACCTGTTCCTTGGTCGCCGGCCGCACGTCGGTCGCGGTGACCACGGCGCCCAGCCGCTTGGCGGTGGCGATGGCCTGCAAACCGGCGACACCGACCCCCATGATGAATATCTTGGCCGGCGGCACCGTGCCCGCCGCCGTCATCATCATCGGCAAGGCGCGTCCGTATTCGGCGGCGCCGTCGATCACCGCCTTGTAGCCGGCCAGATTCGCCTGGCTGGACAGGATATCCATCGACTGCGCGCGCGTGATCCGCGGCACCAATTCCATGGCGAACGTGGTCAGACCCTGCTTCGCGTAAGCGGCAACGCCAGCCTTGTCGGTCAGCGCCGACAGCGCGGCAATCAACACCGTGCCTTTCTTCATCTTGGCGACTTCAGAGGCGTCCGGTGCCGCGATTTTCAATACGATATCGGCGGATTTCAGTGCCGTCGTCGCGTCCTTGGCGATGCTGGCACCGGCGGCCTTGAACGCGTCGTCGGTGAACGAGGCGCCGTCACCGGCCCCCGCTTCCACAATCACGTCGAAGCCCAAGCCGATCAGCTTGGCGATAACGTCCGGCGAGGCCGCGACGCGCGCCTCACCGGCACGACGTTCCTTGGGAATGGCGATCTTCATGGCGGGATCGGTCCCTTTCCGGTCTAGCAATATTGTTCCGGGGCGACGGCGATCCGAGGCAAGGCGCCGAGCGCCCCATGACTTAGTTCGCCGCCGCCGAAATGGCAAGTGCGGAGCCGCTTGTCAGCCGTCCGGGATATGTTAGAACGCCTACTTAAATCAGTTAGTGCGCAGGTCCCCTCATGCTCGAAACCGTTCGTGCCTTCGGCGGCATGGCCACCGCCCCGCATCACCTGGCGGCGCGTGCCGGCGCCCGCGTACTTGCCGAGGGCGGCAACGCGGTCGAAGCCGCCGTCTCCATGGCCGCCGCCATCGCCGTCGTCTACCCGCACATGAACGGTCTCGGTGGCGATAATTTCTGGATCATCCACCGGCCGGGCATGGCGCCGATTGGCATTGATGCCTGCGGCGCGGCGGCCGATGCAGCCAATCTGAACTACTACGTCGGTCTGGGGGCCATTCCGTCGCGGGGGCCGAAGGCGGCGCTGACGGTGGCCGGTGCCGTATCGGGCTGGCAGCAGGCGTTGGCGCTCAGCAACGATCAGATGGGCGGCACGCTCACGCTGGCCCGGTTGCTCGAGGACGCCATTCACTACGCCGAGAACGGCAGCGCCGTCACCCGGTCACTGCAGGAAAACATCCGTATCAAGGCACCGGAAATGGCCGGCGCGCCGGGTTTCGCCACGACTTACAAGCCCGGCGGTCGCGGCGTCGGCGTTGGCGAACGGCTGTGTCAGCCGGCCCTGGCGACGACTCTGCGGCGCCTCGCCAAGGCCGGCCTGGACGATTTCTATCGCGGCGACCTAGGCCACGCCATCGGCGATGAACTGGCGGCCGTCGGCAGTCCGCTGACGAGCGACGATCTCGCGCGCCATCAGGCCCTGACGGTTGCCCCCCTGTCGGTCGACGTCGCCGGTCACCAGGTCTTCAACATGCCGCCGCCGACCCAAGGATTGGCATCGCTGATGCTGCTTGCCATCTACGATCGATTGGGTGTCACCAAGGCGGAAGGTTTCGATTTCGTCCATGGCCTGGTCGAGGCGACCAAGCAGGCGTTCCGCGTGCGCGATCGCCATATCGGCGATCCGGCCTATATGACCGTTGAGCCCAACGACTTTCTTGCGGCCCCCGCGCTCGATGCCATGGCCGCCGATATCGACCGCGACCGCGCCGCCCCCTGGCCCGATGCCGGCCCGGACAGCGACACCGTCTGGTTCGCCGCCATGGATGCCGCCGGCAACACGGTCAGCATGATCCAGAGCCTGTACTGGGAATTCGGCTCCGGTGTGGTGCTGCCTGGAACCGGCATCACCTGGCAGAACCGGGGAACCAGTTTCTCGCTTGACCCCGGCCATCACAACGTTCTGAAGCCGGGGCGGCGGCCATTCCACACCATCCAGCCGGCGCTGGCGCATCTTTCCGATGGCCGGGTCATGGCCTATGGCACCATGGGCGGCGAGGGCCAGCCACAGACCCAGGCCATGGTGTTCGCGCGGCATGTGCTGCACGGTCAAGACCTGCAACAGGCGGTGACGGCGCCACGTTGGCTATTGGGGCGCACCTGGGGCACGGAAACCACCAGTCTGCGCATTGAGGATCGAATCGGCGCCGAGGTCATCGCGGCCCTACGCGCCGCCGGCCACGACGTGGAGGTCACCGGCCCGTTCGACGAGGTCATGGGCCATGCCGGCGGTCTCGTCCATCACACCACCGGCCCGCTCGCGGGTCTCATGGAAGGCGCCACCGACCCCCGTTCCGACGGGGCCGTGGCCGCACTGTAGGGAACATCATGGAAAACATTATCCACATCGAAAACGGCGAGCCCGCGCCGGGCACCTTCTCGGACGCGGAATATGCCGGACGCCTGAACAGACTGCGCGCCATGATGGAGGAGCAGAACGTCACCCACGCCCTGTTCACATCCTACCAGAACATCAACTATTACGGGGATTTCCTCTATTGCCGATTCGGCCGGGATTTCGGGCTGGTCGTCGATCAGGATGCCATGACCACGGTCAGCGCCAACATTGATGGCGGCCAACCGTGGCGGCGCACCCGTGGCCACGGCAATCTCATCTACACCGACTGGCAACGGGACAACTATTTCCGTGCCCTGCAACAGTTGATCCCGCCGACGGCACGCATCGGCATTGAGCATGACCACGTCACCCTGGCGACCATCGTCAAACTTCAGGACGCATTTCCCGACGCCACCATCGTCGATATCGCCGGCCCGGTGATGAAGTTGCGCATGGTCAAGTCACCGGATGAAATCGCGCTTATAAAGCACGGTGCCCAGGTCGCCGACATCGGCGGCGCCGCCTGTGTCGAGGCGATCGGCGTCGGCGTGCCCGAACATGAGGTCGCGCTGCACTCAACGCAGGCCATGGTGCGCGAAATCGCCGAGCGTTTTCCCGACAGCGAACTGATGGATACCTGGACCTGGTTCCAATCCGGCATAAACACGGACGGCGCTCATAATCCGGTAACGGCGCGCAAGATCGAGCGCGGCGATATTCTCAGCCTCAACTGCTTTCCGATGATTTCCGGCTATTACACGGCGCTGGAGCGCACCCTGTTCTGCGAGGAGGTTTCCGACGAGCACCGGCGGCTATGGGAGATCAACGTGGCCGTACATCGCGCCGGCCTGGAGCTGATAAAACCGGGCGCGCGCTGTTGCGAGATCGCCAATACGCTGAACGAAATCTATGCCGAGCATGACTTGCTGCAGTACCGCACCTTTGGCTACGGCCATTCCTTCGGCGTGCTCAGCCACTACTACGGCCGCGAGGCCGGGTTGGAGTTGCGCGAGGATATCGAGACCGTGCTGGAACCGGGCATGGTGGTTTCCATGGAACCGATGATCATGCTTCCCGAGGGTCAGCCCGGCGCCGGCGGCTACCGGGAGCACGACATTCTGGTGGTGACGGACGACGGCGCCGACAACATCACCGGCTTCCCCTTCGGGCCGGAGCACAACGTGGTCGGCGGCTAACGCGTCCGGACTAATCAGGACGGTGCGCCACCATGTCGATTTCGACCAAGGCGCCGCGCGCCAGGCCGGTGACGCCGACACATGTACGTGCCGGCAGACGGTCGGCCGGGAAATAGGACTTGTAGGCGTCGTTCATGGCCGCATAGTCGCGTTCGAACTCGGTAATGAAAACGCGACAGGACAGTACATGCTCGAGACCGAGGCCCAGACCCTCCAGAACGATGATCAGATTGTCCATGACCCGACGGGTTTGTGCCTCGATACCATCGGGCAAGGGTGCCGCGTCATCGTTGGGATCGGTTGGCATCTGGCCGGTCATTTGTATCCAACCGTCACATTCAACGGCGTGGCTGAACGGCGCCACATGGGTCGGCGCCGTGCTGAAGTTGTGAAAGATGGGATCGGCCATAATATATCTCCGCTTATCGCTGCAGGCTGGGCGGCCAGCATGCCATGAACGCCGGATCACGCAAGCCCGCCGACCCTCGTTTCATCGCCGGCATCGCCATCGCCTTCGCGTCGGCGACCAGCCTTAGCTTCATCACCACGTTCGCACGCATGGCGTACGACGCCGGCACCACACCGTGGACGTTAGTCTTACTGCGGGCGTTATTCGGTCTGGCGTCGTCATTGGCGGTGGTGTTGATCCTGCGCAGCGACCTGCGGGTGCCGCGCGCGCTATGGGGTTCGGTATTGCTGACCGGCATCGGTCTAACCATGATTTCGGTCGGCTATATGTCCAGCGTCGCCTTCATTCCCGTCAGTCTAGCGGCGATCCTGTTCTACACCTTTCCGCTGATCGTGCTCGGCGCCAAGATGGTGGCGGCGCGGCGGCTACCGGGACCGCGTCGAGGTGGTGCCTATGCCCTCGCCTTCATCGGCCTGACCCTGGCGCTGGGAACGGACATCGGCGGCATGGACTGGCGCGGCATCGCGCTCGCCATGATGGCGGCGGTGGGGGCGGCGGTCATGTATCTAGCCGGCGAGCGCGCCATGAAAACGATCGGCACGCCACAGATCGCGCTATTTACCCATATGGTCGCCGTGCCGGTGATGGCCATCGCGACATTCTCGACCGACAGCTTTGTCACTCCGTCGGCAACTGTCGGATGGTGGGCCATCCTAGCCGCCGGGACGTGTTATTTGATTGGGATCAGCACACAATTCCCGGCACTCAAACTTGCGGGCGCAGCGCCGACGGCTTTGGTTTCGAACGCGGAACCGCTGGTATCGCTGGTCGTCGCGGCGCTGGTGCTGGGGGAGCGGCTGAACGGCGCGCAATATGTCGGCGGCGCCCTGGTCATCATCGCGGTGATGATCGGCACCTGGCTGATGCGAAATGACGACCGCTAGGGGCTTGGTTCAGGCGCCGTAGCCGGCAAATTCCTCATCGACGACCTCGAAGGCGGACAGATCCTCGGTCTGCAAACCGAGAAATACCGGATCGGCGCTGGTTCGGTAGATGTTGACCTTCGCGTTATAGACATCCCGCGTGCGGCCATGCTTATCGGATATGCGGTAGCGCTTGATACCGAATCCCTCGTTCGCCACCTTGGCGCCGGTCAGGTAGCACTTGATGGACTCGATGCCGTCTTCGGACAGCACCAGTCCCTCAAGGCTGGAAAGCGTCGCCTGGGTACGTTCGATGAAGGCGATGGTATCAAGACGTATTTCATCGCCGGTGATCCAGTCCGGCATCGGCGCCAGGAAATCGCCGACCAGCACCTGACCGGGCACCGCGCGCTCGGACATTCGCGCCAATTCGATGGTCACGTCGCCGACGATGTAACTGTAGATGGTCGGGCTGAGCCCTTCCGACTGATAGAATTCGTAATGGCCGCCGATGTGAAAGCAGGTGCGCAGCAACGGCGTCATGTTGGAGAATTTCGACTTGCGCCGGGCAATGGCGTTGTCGGCCAACACCAGATGCATGAAGTGGTAGAGGTTGACGTTGGCCTGAACAGAGCGATCCCGGTTCCAGATATAGAATCCATCTCCCGTGGTGGTGCGGGCGAAGCTGATATCGATGCGCTTCTTCAGTAATTTGGCGTAGGCGGAGTTGAGCGAATAGGCGAGGCTGTTGAGCTGCGTTACCTGCTCCAGCGGCGACAGCAGGCCAAAGCCGACGATATCGAATAGCGCCACCGCACGATCCTCACAATAACCGATGCTGAAGCGTTTGACCGACCCCTCGATCAATTCATCGGATAGGTCGACACCCGGCACGAACGGCAGATCAATATGCTGAATTTTGTAATCCAGGGTCCGAGCGACTTCGACCAGACGTTCCGGCGAAAGATGCTTCGAGCCGGTCATCAGTTCCTCGATCACCGCCCCTTCCATTGTGCCGCCGCCGTCTTCTTCGGCGCCAATGCCGGCGAACGAAATCAGCGTGTAATGGGGGACCACCAGCACATCGACGCCCCGCCCGCTTGCCGCCCAGGCGAGGATCAGGTTGCGTCCGAGGCCCCACAATCGATGCAGTTCCTCGTCCAAGGCGGCGAGGAGCAGCTGATCGTCGGCGTCGGCGTTCTGTTCGGACAGCGCACTTAGGTCAACGGCTGGCGCGCGTTTGATATCATCTGCCATCGCTATGTTGCTCGGGCCTGATCGCCCGTCCCCCTCGGATTCCCATCCACGTTATTTCGTTCTGCGTCGGTCTGACCAATTAGGTGGTTTCAACGGCCGTGCCATTGGCCGACACCATCAACATGGTCTTGCCACTGGCGATCACCTGATAATCGAGATCGATACCAACGACCGCATTGGCGCCGAGCAGCCGGGCCTGTTCCACCATTTCGGCCACGGCCAGGTCCTTGGCGGTCCTGAACTCTTGCTCGTAGGTTCCGGCGCGGCCGCCGACGATATCGGTAATGCCGGCCAGTATATCCTTGACCACATTGGCCCCCATCACCGCCTCGCCGGAGACGATTCCGAGGTATTTGACAATGTGCTGCCCCTCGATATTTGACGTGGTTGTCAAAATCATGCCGACCCCATTCGCATCGTTTTCATTTGCCCGTCACCGCCGCCGGAAAGGGTATTACGATGGCGCTGGAATGTCGAAGGCCTTCAGCAGCTTCTTCTGACGCCGCGCCAGCTTGGCCTCGTCAAAGCCGTCGATAAGATCATGAAACATACGGTGCCAGTTGATCTCGGCCTTGAGGTGAGTAAACACGCTGCCGAGCCCGATAGCGGCACGGTCCATCAACACGAACTCGCGCGGCGGCGTCACGCCACCGATTTCGCGCAGTTCCCGGTGCACCTTGGCGGCGACCCCCGCGCCATAGGCGACGCCACTGCTTTCCTGGATGGATTGCACTTTATCGACCAGCAACGGGCCATATAGAAAATGTGCCCACTGATTGAGAATTTCGATCACCGATCGATCCATATTGGAGAAACCCCAGGTTTCGTACGCATGCACGGCGAGGTCCATGTCGTCGTCACGCAACGCCTTGTAGAGGTCGATCACGGCGCGCACGAAGCTCGGTCTAAAGACGCGAATGCAGCCGAAATCAAGCAGGTTCACGTCGCCATTGTCGCATACCGTATAATTGCCCAGATGCGGGTCTCCATGGATGACCCCGGAGCCATAAAACGGCACGTACCAGGCCCGAAACATGTTCAGCGCCACGGTATTGCGCATGTCCTGGTGGCTGTTGACGAAATCCATCAGCGGCGCGCCGGTCAACCAGGTCATGCTCAACAAGCGCTCGCTGGAAAGCTCCGCGACGACATCCGGCACATGAACCGACGCCTCGGCCGACAGCATTTCGCGGTAGAGCGCCATGTTGCGGGCTTCGCGGCGATAGTCCAACTCCTCACGCAGGCGCTCACCCAATTCCTTGTGGATTTCGCGGGGATCGACGGCGCGGTCATAGCGGCGATAGACGGCGAAGGCGATCTTGAGTTGACGCAGGTCGGCCTCCACGGCGGAGCCCATGTCCGGGTATTGAATTTTACAAGCCAAGGATCGGCCATCATGAGCAATGGCGCGGTGCACCTGGCCGAGCGATGCCGCCTTCGCCGCCTCGTGCTCGAATGAGGTGAAGCGACTCTGCCAACCAGTACCGAGTTCAGACGTCATGCGCCGTTTGACGAAGGCCCATCCCATGGACGGCGCGTCGGTCTGCAATTGGGCTAGTTCGGCGACGTATTCCTCGGGCAGCACATCGGGAATGGTAGCGAGAATCTGTGCCACCTTCATCAGAGGCCCCTTCAGCCCGCCGAGCGCGGCCTGCAAATCCGCCGCGTGCTCCGCCTTGTCGAACGTCAACCCGAGAAAACGTCCGCCGGCGGCCCTGGCCGCAAGGCCCCCCACCGCCGTGCCGACCCGGGCATAGCGCTTGACCCGTCCGCCGAGGCTGTTTTCGTCAGCCATGGGCACGCGCGCCGGCGTCGGTGAAGTTGGTTCCAATCCAGCCGTCGATCCGCTCGGCGACATCCCGCCAGGCCGGTTCGAGCATCATGGCATGGCCGATGTCGGGGATGATTTCCGCTGGCCGCGTCAGCATCGCCGCCGTCCAATAAACATGAGCCGGACCGATCAACCGGTCCGCGTCGCCGCCCAGAATCAAGATAGGCAGCCCCCAATACGCCAGTGGATTGAAGAACTGCGGACCATGCATGGCCATCACCGCCAACTGGGATTCGTTCTGGCAACGTGCCAGATAGCTGGCCGCCACGGACCGGTCGATGGCGTCGGAAAACAGGGCCCGGCGCAATATCTCAGGATCTCCTTGCGAACCGCCGGCATCGAGAATCTTCATGACCTGCAAAAACAATTGCGGATCATTCATCGCCATTTCCATGGCCGCCGGGCTAAGTCCGGTCGGCGGCACACTGGACATCAAGATTAAGCCAGCGACGTCTTCTTCCAAGGCCGCGCGCAAGGCCAACAGACCGCCCATGGAATGGCCGACGATGACCGGCGGTGCCGGCAGCGCCCGCACCGCGGCGGCCACCGCATCGACGTAATCCGTGATCGAAAACTCCTGCAGCCGCTTGGCGTCCGGGCCGTCCCAACGGCCCGGCAGGTCGATCGCGCTCACCGCGTGGTCGTGTTCACGGAACCACGGCAGCATGTGAACGTCCCAGCACCATGCACCGGTGAAGGCACCATGCACGAACAGCAGATGCGGCGCGGATGCGGCTGTTGTCACGCGACCACCTCGAGTTCGTCGATCAAACCAGCCACCACGTCGAGTCCACGGCGCCAAAAATCCGGATGGCTGGCATCCAAACCGAACGGCGCCAGCAGTTCCTGGTGCCGTTTGGTGCCACCCGCGCGCAGCATATCGAAGTACTTGGCCTGAAAATTCGGATGGCCGGACTGGAACACCGCATACAGAGAATTGACCAGACAATCGCCGAACGCATAGGCATAAACATAAAACGGCACGTGCAGGAAATGCGGCACATAAGCCCAGTACATGCGGTAATCATCGCCGAGCCGGAACGCCGGCCCGAGGCTTTCACGCTGCACATCGAGCCAAATGTCGCCCAAGGCCTCGGTCGACAGTTCGCCGTCGGCGCGGGCGGCGTGAACGCGCGCCTCGAAGCTGTGAAAGGCGATTTGGCGCACGACCGTGTTGAGCATGTCCTCGACCTTGCCCGCCAGCAGCACGCGGCGGCGCACCGGGTCATCCTTGGCGGCGTCGAGCATGGCGCGAAAGGTCAGCATCTCGCCGAACACCGACGCGGTTTCGGCCAGCGTCAGCGGCGTATCGGCCAACAGCGCTCCCTGATCGGCGGCCAGCACCTGATGCACGCCGTGACCCAGTTCGTGGGCCAGGGTCATCACGTCGCGCGCCCGGCCGTGGTAGTTGAGCAACACATAGGGGTGCGCCGACGGCACCGTGGGATGTGAAAACGCGCCGGATTGCTTGCCCGGTCGCGGCGGCGCGTCGATCCATCGCTGATCGAAAAAGCGACCAGCGATCTCCGCCATTTCCGGCGCGAAACCGTGATAGGCGCCGAGCACCGTTTCCTTGGCCTGGGACCAACTGAAATCACTGTCGTCGTCTTCCGGCAGCGGCGCGTTGCGATCCCAATGTTCCATCTGGTCGAGGCCGAGCCAACCCGCCTTCATCGCGTAGTAGCGATGGCTGAGCCGGGGATAGGCATCCCGTACGGCACCGACCAATGCGTTGACCACGCTGTCCTCGACCTGATTAGCGAGGTTGCGCGACGCCATCGGGCTTTCGAAGTTCCGCCACTGATCCTCGATTGCCTTGTCCTTGGCCAAGGTGTTGGTGATCAGGGTTAGCACACGCGCTTCGGCGCCCAATCCCTTGGTCAAGGCTTCGGCGGCGGTCTTGCGGGTGGCGCGGTCGGGATCTGACAGACGGTCGAGGGTGTCGCCCATGGTCAGGCTATCGCCATCGATATCAAACCGCATGGCGGCCTGCCCCTCATCGAAGAGGCGTACCCAGGCTTGGCGGCCGGCGACGGATTTTTCAAGCAGCAATTGCTCCATGTCGTCGCTCAATTCGTGCGGTCGATGCAGTCGCGTCGCCTCGATCCACGGCCGATAACGGGCAACCACCGGATCGGCATAAAGCGGTTCCAGGTCGGCATCATCGATGCGATTGAGTTCCAGCGTGAAAAACAGGATTCGCGCCGAAATGTCGGTTATCCGCTCGCGCGTCGTCTGATTGAAGCGCGCCCGCGACGCGTCCGACATGTCGCCGGCATAACAAAGGTAGGCGTAACTGCCGAGCCGACCGAGCCGATCATTGATTGATTCGTAGGCAATGATGGCGGCACCCAGCGCCACGCCATCAAGCGTTCCCACCCGGCCCTTAACGCCGGATTCCAGGGCTTTCGCCTCATTCTCGGCAGCCGCGAAATCGGCGGCGAACTCGTCGCTGTCGGCCGCCGGATACAGATCGGCAAGGTTCCATTCCGGCAGGGTCGTGGGATCGTTCGTAGCGTCGGCAAGGCTCATGGGAGGCTCCGTCTGGTTCCAATGAGACATAGGGCTGGAAATCAGTGCTCGCAATCACAATGATTAGGGATGCGCCGTAATCGGGGACCCACGCCATGAACATCGACGCCACACGCAAACGCTGGCCCAGCCTGACGGCGATGTTTTTCGACCAGGTCGACGCGCGCGGCGACCAGCCGTTCCTATGGGCAAAACGGGATGGCGTCTATCAGCCCATGAGCTGGGGTGACGCGGCGGCGCGAGTAACGCCTCTAGCGCGCGGCCTGATGGCGCTGGGCATCGGTCGCGGCGACCGGGTGATGCTGGTTTCCGAGAACCGGCCGGCTTGGCCCATCGCCGATCTGGCCATCATGTCCGCCGGTGCCATCACCGTGCCGGCCTATACCACCAACACCGAAGCCGATCATCTGCATATCCTCACCGACAGCGGCGCCAAGGGCGCGATCGTGTCGACCCGGCGTCTGGCACAGCGCCTGCTACCAGCGGCTGCGCGCGCACCAGATCTGGAGTTCGTTATCTGCATGGAGTTACCGGATGAAGCGCCACCCGACGGCGCGCGGATCATTCCCATCGATGAGGTGTTGGATACCGGTCGCGCCCGACATGAAAACATAATCGAGGCTGCCCGGGCGCTCGGTCGCGACGATGATGCCTGCATCATCTATACCTCTGGAACCGGTGGCGTACCCAAGGGCGTGGTACTGCATCACGGCGCCATTTTGCACAATTGCGCTGGTGCCGCCGACCACCTCTCCGAACTCGGTCTCGGCGATGAAGTTTTTCTGTCGTTCCTGCCACTCAGCCATTCCTACGAACACACCGCCGGCCTGTATTTTCCGATCTCCATCGGTGCCGAAATTTATTACGCCGAAGGCATCGAAACCCTGGGCGCGAACATGCTGGAAGCCCGCCCGACCATCATGACGGCGGTACCAAGGCTGTATGAGATGCTGCACCATCGCATTACCGCCGGCGTCGCCAAGGCCGGCGGCGCCAAGGCCAAGCTATTCAACAAGGCCTATGATATCGGCAGCCGGCGCTATCATGATCCAATCAGCCTGAGTCTGGGCGATCGGATGATCGACCCCATCCTTGACCGCTTGGTACGCAACAAGGTGCGCGATCGTTTCGGCGGCCGGTTAAAAGCCTTGGTGTCAGGCGGCGCGCCGTTGAACCCGGATATTGGTCTGTTTTTCACCGCGCTCGGTCTACGCATTCTGCAGGGATACGGACAGACGGAATCGGCGCCGGTGATCAGCGTCAACCGCAAGAACTCCATGAAGCTGCACAGCGTCGGTCCGCCGATGCTCGACACCGAAGTCCGCATCGCCGGCGACGGCGAAATCCTGGTACGCGGCGAGTTGGTGATGAAAGGCTACTGGCGCAACCAGCAGGCGACCGACGAGGCCATCCGCGATGGATGGCTGCACACCGGCGATATCGGTCATCTGGACGAGGACGGTCATCTGGTCATTACCGATCGCAAGAAGGATATCATCGTCAATTCCGGCGGCGACAATGTCGCGCCGCAGCGGATCGAGGGCATGCTGACGGTGACACCTGAAATCGCCCAAGCCATGGTCGCCGGCGATAAGCGGCCGCACATCGTCGCGTTGCTGGTACCGAAGGAAGATTGGTTCAAGGAATGGGCCAAGGGTGCCGGAAAATCAGGCGACCTTCAGGCACTGGCCGATGACGCCGATCTCCACAAGGCACTCTCGCACGCCGTCGACCGGGTCAACAAGGACCTCAGCAACATTGAGAAGGTGCGCCGCTTCTTGGTCGCCAGCGAACCGTTTACCGTCGACAACGAAATGATGACGCCGACCATGAAGGTGCGCCGACACAAAATTCGCAACCTTTATGGCGAACGGCTCGACGCGCTCTACCGCTGATCCACCGATGCCAGCCGACGTTCACGCACGGCGATATAGGTGCCGCTCGCCGCGATAACCAGGATGCCGGCCCAGGTCCAGGCATCCGGAAAATCACCGAAGATGACATAGCCGTAGGCCGCGGCGCTGGTCATTTCCACATAGCTGAAAGGCGCCAGCACCGCCGCCGGCGCCAGATCGTAGGCTCGGATGACCAACCAGTGACCGACGATGGAGACGGCACCGATGACGGCGACCAAGGCCATCGCCTGACCGTCGGGCGGTGACCAGTTGGCGACGGCGAACGGAGCCAGGACAACGGTGCCGACGGTCGCCTGAAAGGCCAGCGTCCGCCACCGATCGACGTGACCGGATAGCCGTCGGGTCAGCAGGTTGTAGATGGCGAAAGCAACACCCGCCGCCAGCACGGCAACGACGCCACTATCGATCTCGGCGAAACCCGGCCGGACAATCAACAAGGTGCCGCAGAATCCCGCCCCGACCGCCGACCAACGCCGCCAGCCGACACGCTCGCCCAGAACGATCGGCGCCAGCGCCGTGACCAGGAATGGATAGACAAAATATACCGCCAGGGCATCCGCCAATGGCAGCGTCGATAGGCCCTGAAAGAAAAACACAGTCGCGAAAACCAGCGCCAGGGCGCGCACGGTCTGCACACCGGGATGCGCGAAGCCGCTGCCATGCCGCCCCAGGGTCAGCAGCAGCGGCAACGCCAGCACCAGATTCGCCGCGAAGCGCGCCCATGCGACCAACAACACGGCATAGCCCAGATTGGTCAGTGTCTTTGCCGACGCATCCATCGCCGGGATAATCAACCAGGCGGCGACGAACAGCAGGATCCCACGATTGACCTGCCCAGCCGCCGCCGTCATCCGGGCGCACCGGGGGCGAGGAAGACCCGCAGCCGCTCGAAAACCTGGTCAGGAACTTCTTCCGCGAGAAAGTGACCGGACGTCAGGGCTTCACCCGACACCTCGACCCCTTCGGCGACCCAGCGCCGCCACACGTCGAGCGGGCTGGTGGCTGCGGGACCGCCCTTGCCGCGTTTTTCGCCCCACAGACACATGACCGGGCACTTGATCTTTCGGCCCGCCGCCTCATCGGCCTCATCGTGTGCCATATCGCAGGTGGCGCCCGCGCGGTAGTCCTCGCAGGTGGCGCGGATGACCTCGAGCCTCCGAAAACAGCGTTTGTATTCGGCCATGGCCGCATCATCGAACGCCGCCATGTCGGCCGACCAACTACGATGCAGCCACTCCAGAAACAGATCCGGGTCGTGGCCGATCATGGTTTCCGGCAGCGGCGCCGGCTGCGCCAGAAACATCCAATGGAATCCGCCAAGCGCGCGTGTCTTGTCGGTGGCCCGCCACATATCAAGCGTCGGCACCACGTCCAACGAAACCATGCGGCTCACCCGGTCCGGATGATCAAGGGCCAGCCGATAGGTCACCCGGGCACCTCGATCGTGGCCAATGACGGCAAATCGGTCGTGGCCGAGCCGCGTCATCAGCCGCGCCACGTCACCCGCCATTGCGCGTTTGGAGTACGCTTCATGCGCATCATCCGACGGCGGACAGTCGCTGTCGCCATAACCGCGCAAGTCAGGGCAGATGACGCTGTAGCGTTCGGCCAGCCGCGGCGCCAGATGGCGCCAAATGACGTGGGTCTGTGGATAGCCGTGCAGCATAAGCAACGGCGGCCCATTGCCGCCCAGGCGCACGTTCAGGTCCGTCTCGCCGACATCAATACGACGGGTCTCGAATCCGGCGAACATCTGGGCATTCAATCCGTGACGCCGTGGTAATCCCGGAACCACTCAACAAAGCGTGGCACACCCTCGTCGATGCCGGTCCGCGGCTCGAAACCAAAATCGCAACGGCTGGCCTCAATATCGGCGAAAGTTTCGGCGACATCTCCCTTCTGCATCGGCTTGAAGGTGATCTCGGCCTTGCGCCCAAGAGCGTCCTCAAGCACGGAAATGAAGCGCATCAATGGCTCGGCGCGGTGGTTACCGAGATTGTAGACACGGTGCGGCGGCGTCTCGCCATCATCGACGGGCGGACGATCAAGACACGCCAGCACGCCGGCGACAATGTCGTCGATGTAGGTGAAATCGCGCGCCATCTCACCGTCGTTGAAAACCTCAATGGGTTCGCCGGCGAGAATCTTGCGGGCGAAAATATAGGCCGCCATATCGGGCCGCCCCCAGGGGCCGTACACAGTGAAAAATCGCAGGCCGGTTTGCGGCAAACGATAAATATGAGCGTAGGACTGGGCCATCAATTCGCCCGCCCGCTTGGTCGCCGCGTATAGCGACAGCGGCTGATCAACCCGCTGGTCGACGGAAAACGGCATGTCCCGATTGCCGCCATAAACCGAGGACGACGACGCATAGACGAAATGCTTGAGCGCCGGAAGGTTTCGGCACGCCTCAAGTATCACCAGATGGCCATGCACATTGGTTCGCGAGTAGGTATACGGATCGACCAGGGAATGCCGCACGCCGGCCTGCGCCGCCAGATGGACGACACGGTCGATATCGCCGTGTTGTTTTATCAGTGCCGCAACGGCCTCGCGATCGGCGACATCGGCGCGCACGTTCTCGAAGGCGTCGTGGACACTCAGCCGCGCTAACCGCGCTTCCTTCAAATTGACGTCGTAGTAATCGTTGACGATGTCGAGGCCGACCACCCGCTCGCCGCGCGCCAGCAGCGCCGCCGCCGTATGGTATCCGATGAAGCCGGCGGCACCGGTCACGAGGACGGACATGCGATTTCCTTGATTTCATCCCAGCGTCGGGTTCGTGGACGCGGCATTCTCATACCCCGGACGGGGACAAAAATCACCCCCCTTCGCACGGGTGGCGACGGGCTAGCTTGCGGCGAATTGCGCGGCGTGGGCGAAGACCCGGTCGGCCAGTGTTTCCGCGATCAGCGTGGTGTCGCGCTGCAGCGCCACCAGATCATCGACGGTGGTATCGGGTTCCAGCGAGAATGCCGTGTCGGCGACCCCATCAACCCACGGCAACGTGACGACCTGCCAAACACCGGCAAGTTGACGTTTCAAGTCAGGGGATTGCAGAACATCGGCGAGCAGCCGCAAATGAATCACTGATTCGCAGTAGAACCACACCCGGGGGCGTTTCCAAAGGGTGCCATCATGACCAAGATGCCCCTCGCACGACCAGCACGGTTGATAGATGCCGAGGCGTTTGAGCGCCAGCACCAACCCGGCAATGCCGGCTTCAATGGGGTAAGCCTCGGGATCGCTCGACAGTTGGCGCGGTGCGTCGGGGCAAACGGCCTGACACATGCAGCGGCAATCGAGCCGGCCGCATACGTTGCAGACAGTACGGCAAGATGCTCCACAAACTCGCCCCTCCGCAAGAGCGGCATCAAGCAGGGCCTGGGAATCCTCGCGTGCGCGATCGTTTCCGTGACCCGCGTTTTCCTGGCGTTTGATGCGCATAACTCGAAGACACTCACATCGTCGCACGAACATTCATTGACCCTGTCATACAATAATCTGATCCTGCTGTGGAGGATCAAGTGAAATAAGAAAATCGGACGATCGTATGGCAACGACACTCGAATTATCGGCAGTGGAAATTGATCGCCTTATTACCGGCGCCCCTCTACGTTTGAACCGTGGTGGCCTCATCGGAGAGGCCGCAGTTGGAATTCGCGGTTATGATACCGCCATCGAAGGCCATTTCGCCGCCGAGACCGGGGACAACCTCAAGGTTTTCTGCCAAGGTTCCGGGATTGCATACCCGTTTAGCAGTTTCGGCGTCATCGTCAGCTTCGACCGCCCAACGGACATCAACATCCACGACGATGACCATGTGCTGGCGCCTGCGCTGCGGCAGTTGGTGGAACGCTTCGGCGTCGTCATTTTTCGTAATGCCGCCGTTCCGGGTCAGCACCGTGAAGCCGGACAGCGCAACATCTTCCCCGACCGGCATTTTCACATCGATCGTGGTCCGGCGCAGGACAACCAGATATCCATGTTCTAGCGCGACGGCAATGATCCGGTGCAGCGAGCGCCGCGCGACAGTTCCACCTTGATCATCGCCAACGCCGTCGGTCATCTGCAGGCCCTACGCGAGGGTCTCGACCCGGATGACGGCGGCGGTGCCCTGTTCAAGGTCTTCGTCGACCATCTACCAGCAACGGCCATCGGCTCCATCGTGCTTGAGCAGGCGTGGTCGGCGCCCGAAGGCGTCGGCGAAATCTGCCTCTTCGACAACCGGTTCGTGCTGCATGCCAGCTACTATCGTGCCGGACGCGGTTATCCCATCGGCGTGCGCTACTTGATCTAACCGCGCAACATTGTTTCGGCGAATTGGCGACCGTCGAAATTATTTCGCCGAGCTTCTTGTTTCCTCGCAACGGTCATTGCGAATCAAGCGCGAAATCCCGCCAGGTCGTTGTCTGCCACGTGCGGCGGGGGTACCTTTGCGGCATCGTGAATCCTGTCACATCGTGGGAGGTGGGAGCGGCATGAGCCTGCTCGGGGTCGACCTGGACGACAAGTACACGCTTGAAGGCGGGCGGGTCTTTCTCAATGGCACGCAGGCGCTGGTCCGACTAGCGCTGGAACAGCGACGACGCGATGCCGCGCGAGGCCTCAACACCGCCGGGTACGTGACCGGCTATCGCGGTTCGCCGCTGGGCGGCATCGACCGCGAATTCGGCCGCGCGCGGGCCTTGCTGGACGCCCATCACGTCAAATTTCATCCCGCCGTCAACGAGGACCTGGCCGCTACCGCCCTGTGGGGCAGCCAACAGGTCGGCCTGTTTCCCGGCGCCAAATACGACGGCGTGTTCGGCATGTGGTACGGCAAGGGCCCCGGCGTCGACCGCTCGGGCGATGTTTTCCGCCACGCCAACATGGCCGGCACCTCGGCCCATGGCGGCGTCCTGGTACTGGCCGGCGACGACCCTGCCTGCAAGTCGTCGACGGTGCCGAGCCAGAGCGAGCACGCGCTGATCGACGCCAACATCCCGGTGCTACATCCCGCCAATGTGCAGGAGGTGCTGGAATACGGGCTCTATGGCTGGGCCATGTCGCGCTTCGCCGGGGTCTGGGTCGGCATGAAGTGCATCACCGACAACGTCGATACCTCCGCTTCGGTGGCGATTGATCCGAATTGGCCGAACATCGTCCTGCCGGAGGCGTTCGAGATGCCCGCCGGCGGCCTACATATCCGCTGGCCCGACCCGCCGCCGGACCAGGAATACAGGCTGCACCGCCACAAGGTCTACGCGGCCATCGACTTCGCCAGCGCCAATTCCCTCGATCGGGTGGTCATCGACAGCCCCCGGCCGCGCTTCGGCATCATCTCCACCGGCAAGTCGCACCTGGATGTCATGCAGGCGCTCGATGACCTTGGCATCGACGACATGTATGCCAGCGAAATCGGCATCCGCGTGATGAAGGTTGCCATGCCCTGGCCGCTGGAAAAGGACGGCATCCGTGCCTTCGCCCGCGGCCTGGAGGAAATTCTCGTCGTCGAGGAAAAACGCGCCGTCATCGAAAAGCAGTTGAAGGAACAGCTCTACAACTGGCGCGAGGACGTGCGGCCGCGGGTCTACGGCAAATTCGACGAGCACGGGGAATGGATTCTGCCGTCGGCCGGCGAACTGACTCCGGCGCGCATCGCTCGCGCCATCGCCAAGCGTCTCACTGCCTTCCACGACAGCGATGGCATTCGAGCACGACTACGATTCCTTGACGAAAAGGAGCGTCAGCTCGCCGATCAAAAATCCGACCTGCGCCGCATCCCTTATTTCTGCTCCGGCTGCCCGCACAACACCTCGACTCGGGTGCCCGATGGCTCGCGCGGGGTCGCCGGCATCGGCTGCCATTACATGGCGATCTGGATGGACCGGGACACCGAAACCTTTACCCAGATGGGCGGCGAAGGCGCGAACTGGATCGGCCAGGCGCCGTTCACGGAAACCCAGCACGTGTTCGTCAACATCGGCGACGGTACCTATTTCCATTCCGGCATCCTGGCGCTCCGGGCACTGGTGGCGGCCAACCTCAACGTCACCTTCAAGGTGCTGTACAACGACGCCGTCGCCATGACCGGTGGTCAGCCCATGGACGGCCCCCTGGACGTTCCCCGTATCAGCCGTCAGGTTGCCGCCGAGGGTGCCGTGCGCATCGCCGTGGTCACCGACGAGCCAGAGAAATACCCGCCGGGCGCCAATTTCGCCCCAGGCACCTCCATAGATCACCGCCGCGATCTCGATCGGGTACAACGGGAACTGCGCAGCGTCACCGGCGTCTCGGTGCTGATCTATGACCAGACCTGCGCCGCCGAAAAGCGCCGCCGCCGCAAGCGCGGCACCTTTCCCAATCCTCCGAAACGCGCCTTCATTAACGACGCGGTGTGCGAAGGCTGCGGCGATTGTGGCGTGGCGTCCAACTGCGTTTCCATCACGCCGGTTGAAACCGAACTCGGCCGCAAGCGGGCCATCGATCAATCGTCCTGCAACAAGGATTTCAGCTGTGTCGATGGCTTCTGTCCCAGCTTCGTTACCGTGCACGGCGCCGAGCCGCGCAAGGGTGATGCCAGCAAGACCGTCTCCGCCGCTCATCCTTTCCCCATCCTGCCCGACCCGGTGCTGCCGTCGACCACCGCGCCCTACGGCATGATTGTCACCGGCATCGGCGGTACCGGCGTGGTCACCGTGGGCGCGCTGATCGGCATGGCCGCCCACATGATGGGCAAGGGGGTGACGATCCTTGATGTCGCCGGACTGGCGCAGAAGAACGGCACGGTCTATAGCCACCTGCGTATCGCCGATCGCCAGGAAGACCTGCACGCGGTGCGCATATCCGCCGGCGGCGCCAAACTGCTGCTTGGCTGCGACATGGTAACGGCGGCGGAATTCGATACCCTGGCCAAGCTGGAAGCCGGCCGTTCACGCGCCGTCGTCAACGGTCAGCGGACCATGACCGCCGAATTTACCCGCGATCCGGACCTGGCGTTCCCCGAAGGCGACCTGATGAGCGCCATCGAAACGGCGACCGGAAGCGGCGGCGCGGAATTCGTCGACGCCACCCGGTTGGGCCTGGCACTGCTGGGCGACACCATCGCCGCCAACGTGTTCCTCGTCGGCTATGCCTTTCAACAGGGGCTGATCCCGATCTCCGCCGAGGCTATCGAAGCCGCCATCGACCTCAATGGCGTATCACCGGACTTCAACAAACAGGCCTTTCTGTGGGGCCGCCGCGCCGCGCATGACCCAGAGGCCGTTGCTCGATTGGTCGGCCCCGCCCAGGAGGAAACCACTCCGCCGCCAGGCGTCGAGGAATTCATCTCTCGCCGCATCGCCGATCTGACCGCCTATCAGAACGCCGCCTACGCCGAGACCTACAGAGCTTTACTGGCAGAGGTCCGCCAGGCGGAAATGCAAGCGGCCCCGGGTCGCGAGGAGCTGACCGACGCGGTCGCGCGCGGCGCATACAAATTGATGGCCTACAAGGACGAATACGAGGTCGCCCGTCTCTATACCGACGGTCGCTTCGAGCAAGCCCTGCGGCGGAACTTCGAGGCCGGATATAAACTCTCGTTCCACCTGGCACCGCCCATGGTCGCCGAGCGGGACGACGCATCCGGGCATCTTCGCAAGAAGGAATACGGCGCCTGGGTTTTCGGGGTCTTCCGCCTGTTGGCGCGCCTCAAGGCGCTGCGCGGGACGCCGTTCGATTTCTTTGGCCGCACCGCCGAGCGTCGACTTGAACGGCAAATGGTCGTCGACTATCGGACCACGGTGTCGGAACTGCTAGCGGGCCTGAACGCCGACAACCATGGCGTGGCGGTGGAGATCGCGTCACTACCGATGGCCATGCGCGGCTTTGGCCACGTCAAGGAAGCCAATATCGCTCGGGCGAAGATTCGCGAAGCAGAGTTGCTACGGGCCTTCCATGCCCCGACCGCGGCAATCAGCGCCGCCGAGTAATTGGCGCCCGGCGGAAACGCGAAAGTTATTCCACCCAGGCGATACGCAGAATATTGGTTGCGCCAGGCGTGCCGAAGGGAACACCGGCGGTAATCACCAGCGGATCACCGGTCTCCGCAAGGCCTTCGTGCTTGGCCGTGTTGACCGCCTTGGTGACCATTTCGCGGAAAGCGTGGATATCCTCGGTCTGCACAGAATGCACGCCCCAGACGACGGCCAGCCGGCGCGCCGTGTCGCCACGCGGTGTCAGGCCGAGGATCGGCACGATCGGCCGTTCGCGAGCCGCGCGAAGCGTCGTCGATCCGGTCGACGAATAGGTCACGACGACGGCCGCCGAAATGGTATCGGCAACCTGACGCGCCGCCGCCGTGATGGCGTCGGCCGCCGTCGCCTCGGGCGGGCGACGCTCGGCCTCGCGCAGACGCCGGTACAGCGGGTCCTGCTCGGTGCGACGGACGATCCGGTCCATCATGGCCACCGCCTCGACGGGAAATTCGCCAACCGCCGTTTCCGCCGACAGCATGACCGCATCGGCGCCATCGTAGATCGCGGTCGCCACGTCGGAGGCTTCCGCCCGCGTCGGAGTCGGCGCGTGGATCATCGATTCCAGCATCTGCGTCGCCACCACCACCGGTTTGCCGGCCTCGCGGCAGGCGGAGATGATGCGTTTCTGCAACGGCGGCACGTCTTCCGGCGGCACTTCGACACCCAGATCGCCTCGCGCCACCATGACCGCGTCCGATAAATTGACGATGTCGTCCAGATGCTCGAGCGCCAGCGGCTTTTCCAGTTTCGACATCACCGCCGCCCGCCCGGCGATGCGCTTGCGAGCATCGGCGATGTCCTCGGGCCGCTGCACAAAGCTCAGACCGATGAAATCGACGCCCATTTCAAGGCCGAAGCGCAGGTCTTCCTCGTCCTTCGGCGTAATCGGCGAAACGTCGAGAATTTTCGACGGGACATTGACCCCTTTATGATTGGATAATTCACCGCCGACCACCACCGTGGTCTCGGCGAAATCATTGCCGCATTTTTCCACGTGCAGGCGGATCCGGCCGTCGTCCAGCAACAGCTCGGTGCCGGGTTCGAGGGCGCGAAAAATTTCCGGATGCGGCAACAGGGCGCGCTGCGCCGTACCCAATTCACCGTCGAGGTCGAGACGAAACGGCTGACCATGCTCAAGCATCGCCACGCCATGCTGGAAGTCGCCGACGCGCAGCTTGGGCCCCTGGAGGTCGAGCAGTATGCCGACCGGACGCCCATAGCGTTCCTCAAGTCCGCGGACCGCGTTGTAACGGGCGCGATGGTCGTCGTAGCTGCCATGGCTGAGATTGAGGCGAAACACATCGGCGCCGGCCTCGAACAACTTGCCGAGGATTTCCGGAGTCGATGTCGCCGGACCGATGGTGGCGACGATTTTACCGTGTCTATTGCGTCTCATGGGCGCGACTTTCGCACTCGCTGGCGCCGTTGCCAAGACGCCCGTCATTGAAACATTTATGGCGCCATTCGGCTTCCCCCTGGCCCAGAACCGCCGGCGCGGATAAACTGGCGGCGAATCGGCAATTGACAGGTCCGGGAACCGTAGTGCCATGATTAAAAAATTCTTCTCTCGTGCCCTGTTGTCCGTCGTCATGGACAAAAGCGCGCGGCAAAAACTCGACGCCATGCAGGACCCGGACGGTACGTCGGCCGCGCCATTGCCGGCCAAATCAGCCAAGGAAAAGAAATCGAAGCCGCGACCGCCGAGGCCGCCCGATGACGACATGCTCGATGGCCTACCGGAATCCCTTATCCAGCATGCGGTGGATGAAGCCCGCCGCGAGGCCCGAGTGCCACCTCCGACGTCGGGGCGCGCCGGTCCTGGCGGCCAGGTCAGCGCCGAACGCCAGAAGTTGTTGGACGAAGCCATGGCGGTGCATCGCAAGCAGTCGAAACTGCTCGATGATCTACCGGAAGAGCAGCGCGAAAGATTGACAGTCATGGCCATGACCGCGTTCGGCGATGCCCACACCAAGCGGAAAAAGAAGAAGAGCTGACCCTGCCATGGCCCGGGATCGCACGCCCCGCGCCCCGGTTCAATCGGGGGGCGTATCCGATAACCTTGCATCGATGGCCGCCGGGATCATCGCTGGCGAACGCCGCGCGCTGGCACGCGCCATCACGCTGATTGAATCCACCCGCGCCGATGACCGGGGCAAGGCCATCGCCTTGCTGGAGGAACTTATTCCGGCAACCGGCGGCGCCATCCGCATCGGCATCACCGGAGTCCCCGGAGTTGGCAAGTCCACATTCATCGAGGCCTTCGGGCTCGACCTTCTCGACCGCGGCTGCCGGGTCGCGGTGCTGGCGGTCGATCCGTCGAGCCCACGCACGGGCGGCTCCATTCTCGGCGACAAGACACGCATGGAAGGCCTGGCCCGGCATCCCGATGCATTCATCCGCCCCTCCCCCTCTGGCGGCACGCTGGGCGGCGTGGCGCGGCGCACCGGCGAGGTCATGCTGGCGGTGGAAGCCGCCGGATTTGGCGTGGTGCTGATCGAAACCGTCGGCACCGGGCAATCCGAGTTCGCCGTCGCCGATCTTGCCGATCTGTTCATGCTGCTCGTTGCCCCCGGTGGCGGAGACGAATTGCAGGGCATTAAGAAGGGCATCGTCGAACTGGCGGATCTGGTTGTCGTCACCAAGGCCGACGGTGATCTAGCGCCGGCGGCGGCGCGAGCCCAGCGTGATTATTCGGCCGCCCTGCACATGCTGCGGCCGGGCCGCGACGGCTGGACACCTCGGGTACTGACCTGTTCCGCCTTCGCCGGCGATGGCTTCGGTGATATCTGGCATGCGGTGAGCGACTTTCGCGAGACCTTGGATAGTACCGGTGAACGGGAACACCGACGCGCCCAGCGCCGCACGAAGGCCATGTGGGAGGATATTTCGGAAACCCTGGTGACCCGGCTGCGCGACGACCCTGATGTCGCCATGTTGGCGAACCAACTGGAAACCGAGGTCGAAGCAGGCCGTCTGCCGCCCGCGGCGGCGGCGGAACGCCTGCTTGCGGCTTTCAAGCCGGTTTGATCCACGGTCGACTTGTACCGGAAAACCCGTATTGTCTTAACGAATTCAGTACGTTTGTATGCGACCGTATCATGCCTAATCGATGGTCATTGCGAGCCAGTGGCCCCAAATATAGATCGCAACGGTGGTATCATGAGTAGTCAATCGGAAGTCGCGGCCCTGAAAAAGGAACTGCTAGGCCTGTTCCAATACATGCAGCGGGTACGGCAGGAAATCGCGGCCATCAATCGTCCGGTCGACGAGGAACATCAGTTCGACAGCATGGCTGAACAACTGGACGCCATCGTCGCGGCGACGGAAAAGGCGACAAACACCATCATGGAAATGATGGAGAAGAACGGGAAGGCCATCGATCAGCTGCGCGGCATGGCCAAGAGTAAGAAAGTTGGCGCCTTGCTGGACGGAATGGAATCGAACCAGGCCGAGGTCTTTGAAGCCTGTTCGTTCCAGGACATCACGGGGCAGCGCATTAACAAGGTGGCCAAGTCTCTGACCTATGTGGAAACTCGTGTCGGCAACCTGATCGATATCTGGGGCAAGGCGGAACTCGACTCCGTCGAGGTCATGGTCGACAAGGTCAAGACCGAGGACGAAAAGCTCCTCGAAGGTCCGCAACTGGAAGGCAAGGGTCTAAGCCAGGACGATATCGACGCCCTGTTCGACTGATTCGTCCGACTTCCATTTACGGCCATAACTCCCCTGTTGCGACAGTCGGCGCGTCTGGTATGGTCGGCCACCAAACTCGCGCCGCCCCGACCATTCATTAACGCAAGGAGCCCCGACCGAAGATGCGCTGGATCGTTTCCGCTTTTATCGCCCTCTCGCTCACTTTGATCGGCAACACCGCCATGACCGCCAATCTCGACCCGGAAAACACGCTATATATGGATCTTGAAAAAGGTCGTGTCGTTATCGCCATGCGCCCCGATTTGGCGCCCAAGCACGTGGCACGAATCAAGGAACTGGTGCGCCAGGGTTTCTACGACGGCCTGGTATTCCATCGGGTCATCGGCGGATTCATGGCCCAGGGCGGCGATCCGGACGGCAATGGCACCGGCGGCTCGGGACAAAATCTTCCGGCGGAATTTTCCAGCGAACCGCACGTACGCGGCACAGTCTCGATGGCCCGGTCCGGCCATCCGGACAGCGCCGACAGCCAGTTCTTCATCGTTCTTGCCCGTTCGTCATGGCTCGATAACCAGTACACGGTGTGGGGCCGCGTCATCGAAGGCATGAAATTCGTCGGCCAGTTGAAGCGCGGCGACAAGGCCGCCAATGGCTTGGTGAAAGACCCGGACAAAATCGTCCAGATGCGGGTCATGGCCGACGTCAAATAAGTTTCGCGATCAACGACTAAGCGCTCGCATCGCCCCGTCCAGTCCGTCAAGGGTCATCGGGAACATACGTCCGTCGATGATCTCTGAAATCATCTGAACGGACTGGGTATTGCCCCACCATGCCTCGCGCACCGGATTGAGCCACACCGCCTTGGGGTAGACACTGGCCATGCGTTGCAGCCACAGGCCGCCGGGCTCGTCATTCCAGTGTTCGACACTGCCGCCGGGATAAATCAGTTCGTACGGGCTCATGGACGCGTCGCCGACGAAGATGACCTTATAGTCGGCCGGATAGGTATGCAGCACCTGCCAGGTATCTATGGTCGCCGAATGCCGTCGACGGTTGTCCCGCCACAGCCGTTCGTAGACGCAATTGTGAAAATAGAAATATTCCAGGTGCTTGAACTCGGCGCGGGCCGCCGAAAACAGTTCTTCCAGCATGCGCACATGCGGGTTCATCGATCCGCCCACATCGAAGAACAACAGCACCTTGATGGCGTTGTGGCGTTCCGGCCGCATGGCGATGTCCAGATATCCCTTCTTCGCCGTCCCCTTGATGGTGCTATCGAGATCGAGCTCTGTCGCCGCCCCTTCGCGGGCGAAGCGCCGCAGCCGCCGCAACGCCACTTTGATGTTGCGGGGCCCCAGTTCGACCGTGTCGTCGAGGTTCTTAAACTCGCGCTTGTCCCAGACCTTGACGGCGCTGTTGTTGCGGTTTTCGTCCTGGCCGATGCGCACCCCTTCCGGGTTATAGCCATAAGCGCCAAAGGGCGAGGTGCCGGCGGTGCCGATCCATTTGGAGCCGCCCTGGTGACGGCCCTTTTGTTCCGCGAGCCGCTGTTTAAGCGTCTCCATCAACTTGTCCCAGCCGCCAAGGCTTTCGATCAACGCCTTCTCCTCATCGGTCAGAACCTTTTCCGCCATCCGGCGCAGCCATTCCTCGGGGATCTCATGGGCCGCCCCTTCGGTGGCGTTGATGATGCCGTTGAAGACCTCGCCGAAGACCCGATCGAACTTATCCAAGTTGCGTTCGTCCTTCACCAAGGCGGCACGGGATAGATAGTAAAACTCATCCACATCGAAGCGCGCGTAGCCGGCATCGACCGCCTCGACCAGCGTCAAATACTCGCGCAGGCTCGCCGGCACCTCGGCATCACGCAGCTTAAGGAAAAAATCGATGAACATCAGTCCGACTCCGTCGGGCCATCATCAACCGCCGTCAGCTTCAACGTGCGTTCGTCGATCCACATGGCGCCGAACAGCACGACGCCGAGGACAAACAGTTTTCCCGCGGTCGATAGCGGCATGAATTCCAGGGCGAAACCATAAATGATGATGCCGCAGACGGCGATAAGCAGCGGTTGCAGGCGCCCCAGACGCTTGGCCCGCGTGCCGCATTGCTTGCAGGTCAGTGGGTTGAGGTGGTTCATCTTCCACGAGGTGAACGGTGGAAACGGGCGTTGGCAGTTGGGACATTTCATGGCGGCGATGTCCTTCCCGTCGCAACCGAGGCTTAGCGCTCTTCCCGACGGTGCAGGAAGGCCAGCCGTTCGAGCAGATGCACGTCCTGCTCATTCTTCAGCAAGGCGCCGTAGAGCGGCGGAATGAGGTCCTTCTTGTCGCCGGACCGCAGCGCGTCGACGGGCACCTCCTCGATCATCAGCAGCTTGATCCAATCGAGCAGTTCGGACGTCGATGGCTTTTTCTTCAAGCCAGGCACGTCGCGCAACTCGTAGAACACGTTCATGGCCTCGGCGACCATGCGCTTTTGTACGTCCGGGTGATGCACATCGATGATGCGCTGCATGGTTTCGGTATCGGGGAAACGGATATAGTGAAAGAAACAACGGCGCAGGAAGGCGTCCGGTAGTTCCTTTTCGTTATTCGAGGTAATGATGACCACCGGACGCTGGCGCGCGACGATGGTCTCCTTGGTCTCATAGACGTGAAACTCCATGCGGTCCAGTTCCAACAACAGATCGTTGGGGAACTCGATATCCGCCTTGTCGATTTCATCGATCAGCAACACCGGGCGGACATCGGAAGCAAAGGCTTCCCACATCTTGCCCTGAACGATGTAGTTGGAAATATCATGCACGCGCGCATCGCCAAGTTGCGAATCGCGCAGCCGCGCCACCGCGTCGTATTCGTAAAGCCCCTGCTGCGCCTTGGTCGTCGATTTGATATGCCACTGGATCAGGGGCGCATCGAGGGCGCGGGCAATTTCCGCCGCCAGCACCGTCTTGCCGGTGCCGGGTTCGCCCTTGACCAGCAACGGCCGTTGCAGACCGACGGCGGCGTTGACGGCGATCTGCAGATCTTCGGTGGCGACGTAGTTTTCCGTGCCGGTGAAACGCTTGGTCATCAAAGGGTCTCCGGTTGTGCGATCATTCCGCCGGCGCCGGATGGGCGAAACCGCGGCCCACCAACGCGACGTTGTCCGGGGTCGGGTTGCGCGGAATCATGGTGGCGAGGCCCAGTGAAATGCCGGCCATGGCGGCGCCGGCGAGGAATACATAGGTCGACGACACCACCCACAGGAAACCGAAGGCGACGGGGATGATCACCGCGACCATGTGGCTGATGGTGAACGACACGCCGGACGACGACGCGATGTCCTCTGGCGCCGCGATTTTCTGAAAGTAGGTTTTAACGGCGATGGCCATGGCGAAAAACACATGATCGGCGATGTACAGCGCCACGCCGGCCCACGGCGCCGAGACGAAGGCATAGCCGGTGAACACCAGGATCAGACCGACATATTCGACGATCAATGCGCGACGTTCACCGAAGCGACCGATCAAGCGGCCAATTTTCGGCGCCAGATAGATCGTCGCCGTCATATTGGCGAGAAACATCAGCGACATCTGACTGGCCGAGAAACCGAACTTCTGCACCATCAAAAAACCGGCGAAGACGACGAAGATCTGCCGCCGGGCACCCTGCATGAAGACCAGCGCATACCACAGCCAATAGCGGCGCCTGAGCACGATTTTGCGCGACTGCTCCGCCTTGGCCTTGAATACCGGAAAGGCGAACCAGCAATAGATGCCGATGACGACACTGACGGCGCCGCCCATGAAATAGACCCATTTCAGATCGAGCTTGGCGACGTCGAGCGCCAACCACACCAGCGCGAAGGACGCCAAGGCAGCGATCGAGCGCGCGCTGACGATACGTCCCAGCATCACCGGCGCCTGCGCCTTGCTCGACCATTGCAGGGCCAGTGACTGGTGCAGCGACTCGAAATAGTGGAAGCCTATGGACATGACGAAGGTGGTCGCCAGCAGACCGAGGAAGCTCGGGAAGAAACCGGTCAGCATGGTGCCCAGCCCGAGCAGGACCATGGCCAGCAATGCCAAACGCTGCTCCCTGATCAACAGCAGCGCGAACACGACGGTGAACGATAGGAACCCAGGCACCTCGCGCAGGCTCTGCAGAAAGCCGATCTGCACGCCGTCGAATCCGGCCTGTTCAATGGCGAAATTGTTCAGTAACGCCTGCCAGGTGGAAAACGAAACCGGCATGGCGACGGCGAGCAGGATCAACAAGACTTCCGGTCGTCGCCATCCGCTATGCGCCTCGGTGAATAGGGAAGGTTCGTCCCGCATGGCCTCAGCCGGCCGCCGCGAGAGCGGACTCGATGGCATCCAACGCAGCCTGACCGTGCGCCCCGTCGGGCCCGCCGGCCTGCGCCATGTCGGGCCGCCCGCCGCCGCCCTTGCCGCCAATGGCGGCGGAGCCGGCGCGCACCAGATCAACCGCCGAAACGGTCGCCGTCAGGTCCTTGGTAACGCCAACGACCAGCGACGCCTTGCCTTCGGAGGTCGATACCACGGCGATGACGCCGGAACCGATCTGGCCCTTCAATTCGTCGACCAGCCCCTTCAGCTCCTTGGCCGGTACGCCATCAAGCAGGCGCGGTGAGTATTTGATACCGCCGATGTCCTTGATATCCGCGTCCGCCGCGCGACCACCGCCACCGCCCGTCGCCAGTCGCTTGCGCGCGTCGGCCAGCTCGCGCTCAAGTTTCTTGCGCTCGTCGACCAGCGCTTGCACCCGCGCCGGTACTTCCTGCGGCTGTGCGCGCAATACCGTGGCCGCGGCCTTGAGTGCCGCCTCGGTCTCGTCGAAATAGGCCCGCGCCCCATCGCCGCTCAGCGCCTCGATGCGCCGTACACCCGAGGCGACGGCGCCTTCGGAAATGATTTTGAACGGGCCAATGTCTCCGGTACGGCGAACATGGGTACCGCCACAGAGTTCCGTCGAGAAAACATGATCGCCCTGTGCCGGCGTGCCCATGGAAACGACCCGCACCTCGTCGCCATACTTTTCACCGAACAGCGCCATGGCGCCGGCCTCGACCGCCGCGTCGGGAGCCATCAGGCGGGTGATGACATCCTCATTGGCGGCGACCTGCGCGTTGACATCGGCCTCCACCGCCGCCAATTCCTCCGCCGACACGCCTTTCGGATGGCTGATATCGAAGCGCAGCCGGTCGGGCGCCACCAGCGAGCCTTTCTGAGTTACATGATCGCCAAGCCGGCGGCGCAGCGCTTCGTGCAATAAATGCGTCGCGGAATGATTGGCCCGTAATTGCGACCGCCGGCGGCCATCAACCGTTAACGCGACCTCGTCACCAATCTTGAGGGTGCCAGTTTCGACCGTGCCCATATGAACATGAAGATCGTCGACCCGCTTCGCCGTATCGGTCACGACGATTCGCGTTCCGTCGGCCGTTGTGATCACACCGGTATCGCCCATCTGACCACCAGACTCCCCATAAAACGGCGTCTGGTTTAACACCACGGCGACCGTGTCGCCGGCGCCGGCGCTATCGGTTCGCGCGCCGTCCTTGACGATGGCCGTCACTTGGCCTTCGGCACTCTCGGTCTCATAGCCGAGGAAATCGGTGGCGCCAACATCGTCGCGCACGTCAAACCAGACGGCTTCCGTTGCCGCATCACCGGAACCGGCCCAGGCCGCGCGCGCCTCGGCGCGCTGGCGCTGCATGGCGACGTTGAAACCGTCCTCGTCGACGTGCATGCCACGACCGCGCAAGGCATCCTGGGTCAGATCGAGCGGAAATCCAAAGGTATCGTAGAGCTTGAACGCGACCTCGCCATCCAGCGTGCCACCCTCGGCAAGGTCGGCCGTCGCCTCGTCGAGCAGGCCGAGTCCTTTTTCCAGGGTGACCTTGAAGCGTGATTCCTCAAGTCGAAAGGTCTCGGTAATCAACGCCTCGGCACGGCCGAGTTCCGGGAAAGCCATGCCCATCTGCGCTTTCAACGCCGGCACCAGGCGCCACATCAGCGGCTCAACGCAGCCCATCAAGTGAGCGTGACGCATGGCCCGGCGCATGATGCGGCGAAGCACGTAGCCTCGACCCTCGTTCGACGGCAACACGCCATCGGCGATGAGGAACGAACAGGCGCGCAGATGATCGGCGATAACCCGGTGTGACACCGCATGGGGGCCATCGGCGTCGGCACCGGAGGCCTCGGCCGATGCCTCGATCAGCGCGCGCATCATGTCCACATGGTAGTTGTCGTGGGTGCCCTGCATGACGGCGGCGATGCGTTCCAGGCCCATGCCGGTATCGATGGAGGGTTTCGGCAGTTCGACCCGTTCGTCTGGCGTCAACTGCTCGAACTGCATGAACACCAGGTTCCAGATTTCGATATAGCGGTCGCCGTCCTCGTTGGGCGAGCCCGGCGGTCCACCCTCGATATGGTCTCCATGATCATAGAAGATTTCCGAACACGGACCGCAGGGGCCGGTATCGCCCATGGCCCAGAAATTGTCCGATGTCGGGATGCGAAGGATCTTGCTGTCGGAAATGCCCGCGATCTTGCGCCACAGGGCCGCCGCGTCCTCGTCCGAGGAATGCACGGTGACCAGCAATTTATCCTCGGGCAGACCGTACTCCTTGGTAATCAGGTCCCAGGCCAATTCGATGGCCAGTTCCTTGAAGTAGTCACCGAAGGAGAAATTGCCGAGCATTTCGAAGAATGTGTGATGACGCGCCGTATAACCGACGTTTTCCAGATCGTTGTGCTTGCCGCCGGCGCGCACGCACTTCTGCGAGGTGACCGCGCGGGAATAGGGGCGGGTTTCGTTGCCGGTGAAGACGTTCTTGAACTGCACCATGCCGGCGTTGGTGAACATCAACGTCGGATCATTGCGCGGCACCAGCGGCGATGAGGCGACAATTTCGTGCCCGTTGGCGGCGAAGTAGTCCAAAAACGCCCGGCGAATGTCGTTGGCGGTCTGCATGGTCAACTCTCGGTTCCGGCGGTCAGCGCGGCGACCAGCTCCGGGTGCCGCAAGAGCAGGGTTTTATCCCTTGGCGAAGCCCAAGTCCAGGAAACGACGGCCCTCAAATGACAACGGCCCCGCCGAAAAGCGGGGCCACATCCGTCGGGATTGAAATGCGGGTTATTCGGCGACGGCTCCCGGCTGTTCGGAGGCCTCGCCGTCGGCGCCGTCGGCACTTTCCCCATCGAGGCCCGGCTCGCTGGAACCGACCATCATTTCCTCGGCGATCAGGCCGGCGTTCTGGCGAATCAGCGTTTCGATCCGCTCCGCCATGTCTGGGTGTTCCCGGAGGAAGGTCTTGGCGTTTTCGCGGCCCTGGCCGATGCGTTCCGAATCGAACGAGAACCAGGCACCCGATTTGTCGACGATACCGGCGGTGACGCCGAGATCGAGCAGTTCGCCCATCTTGGACACGCCCTCGCCGTACATGATGTCGAATTCGATGACCTTGAACGGCGGCGCCATCTTGTTCTTCACCACTTTGACTCGGGTCTGATTACCAACCACGTCGTCACCAGACTTGATGGCGCCGATGCGGCGGATGTCCAGGCGAACCGAGGAGTAGAACTTCAGCGCGTTGCCGCCCGACGTGGTTTCCGGGCTGCCGAACATGACGCCGATCTTCATGCGAATCTGGTTGATGAAGATGATCAGCGTGTTGGACTTTGCCACCGACGACGTCAGCTTGCGTAGCGCCTGGCTCATCAGGCGCGCCTGCAGGCCGACATGGGTGTCGCCCATTTCGCCTTCCAGTTCGGCCCGTGGCACCAGGGCGGCGACGGAATCGATGACCAGCACATCGATGGCGCCGGAACGCACCAGGGTGTCGGCGATTTCCAGCGCCTGCTCACCGGCGTCCGGCTGCGAAATCAACAGATCTTCCACATTACAGCCGAGTTTCTTGGCGTAGCTGGGATCAAGCGCGTGTTCCGCGTCGACGAAGGCGCAGGTACCGCCCACCTTCTGGGCTTCGGCCACCGCGTGCAGCGCCAGCGTGGTCTTGCCGGAGCTTTCAGGCCCATAGATTTCGACGACCCGGCCGCGCGGCAGGCCACCGATGCCGAGACCGATATCGAGGCCGAGGGATCCGGTGGAGACGACCGGAGTTTCGACAACCGGGCGCTGACCGAGACGCATGATCGAGCCCTTGCCGAAGGCGCGTTCGATCTGCGTCACCGCCGCGTCCAAAGCCTTGTTCTTGTCCACGTTGTCTTCCTCTATCAGGCGCAGGTTGTTGGCGCTCATCGCTCGCTCCTCTTATTTCACAAGGGTTGATCCGTTACAACGAGCGTTGAAAGTACGTGTTTTGTTCCTATTTGCAAGAACATTTTTTAATTCATTGAAATATATAATTATTTTAAGTTTTGTTCGTGGGACGTTTCAAGAAAAATAGACTAAAAGCTGGTAATTTCATTTCGATATTGCAATAAATTTTAACCGTCTAGCACGTCCTTCACCTTCGCCGCGAGTCCCTTCAGGGTAAATGGTTTGCCGATGAAATTGACACTGGAATCGCGATCAATCTCGTCCTGAAAAACATCCTCCGCATAGCCAGACATGAGGATCACCTTGAGGTCCGGCAGTTCCTGGCGCACCAGTTTGATCAGCGTGTGGCCGTCCATTCCCGGCATGATGACGTCTGAGACGATCAGATCGATCTCGTCCTTGTGGGCAGCGACGATGTCCAGCGCGGCCTCGCCATCGGGCGCCTCCAATACGGTATAGCCCTTGTTCTGCAGTGCCCGGCGCCCGACCAGACGCACGGCGTCCTCGTCCTCGACCAACAGGATGGTGGCGACACCGGTCAGGTCGGCATCGGCCAACGATCGGTCAATCTGGCGCGCCGCTTCCGTGGAGTCCGGCGATTGCTCGGGCAGCAGGATGGAAAAGGTGGTGCCACTACCCAACGCGCTTTCCACCAACACATAGCCATCCGACTGATGAATGATGCCGTGCACGGTCGACAGGCCCAGCCCGGTACCGGCACCGACGTCCTTGGTTGAAAAGAACGGCTCGAAGATATGCTCCAGATCCGCCTTGGCGATGCCGGTACCGGTATCGACCACGTCGATGCGCACGTAGGCCCCGGCCGGCACCGTGTCGGTGCCCCGGCGCAGTGGCTCATCCAAATCCTGACGCGCGGTGCGAACCGTCAGCACGCCGCCCGTCGGCATGGCATCGCGGGCATTGACGGCGAGGTTGATGACGACCTGGTCGAACTGGCCCTTGTCGACCTTGACCAGGCCTAGATCGCGGCCGTGCTGCATCTTCAACTGCACGGTTTCGCCCAGCAGCCGGCCCAGCATGTGGGTCAATTCACTCAGGCTCTCGGTGACGTCGAGAATCACAGGCTCCAGCTTCTGTTTGCGCGAGAATGCCAGCAATTGGCGCACCAGATTGGTCGCCCGGTTGGCGTTCTGCTTGATCTGCATGATGTCGGAAAAATCCGGATCATCCGGACCGCGCCGCTCCAGCAACAGATCGGCGAAACCGATCATCGCCGTCAGCAGATTGTTGAAATCGTGCGCCACCCCGCCGGCCAACTGCCCGACGGCCTGCATCTTCTGCGACTGCGCGAATTGCAGTTCCAAATTCTTGTGTTCGGTGGCGTCGATGAAATGCAGCACCAGTCCCGACACATTACCCGCGTCATCGCGCATGGGACTCATATACAATGATGCCGCCAGTTCCCGATCACGCGAACCGGGCATGCGAATATCCAGATGCGCCGCCCGCGCCGTGCCCATGACCACCTTGGACAGCGCCGCCGTCACCTCGCCCTGATCCTCGGCCGCCACCAGATCGGTGAACGGATGGCCAGCCACGTTCGCCGCATCGGTGCCAATCAGGCGGCCAAACGCGGCGTTGCAATCCCCCACCACGCCATCGAGTCCCAACAAAACGATGCCCACCGGCGCGGTGCCGAACAGCCAGTCCGGCCGTGCCGCCGCGTCCGCCGAGACCGTGGGCGACGGCAACTGCCCGTCCCGCAGCAGGACTCCTTCTATGGCACCGTCGGTCATTTGGTGCTGCATCATCAGGGCATCGAAGGATGTGCCATCCTCGGCGATCAGAGTGACGCGCCCCGCTTCCGCGCCATCGTCGTCCTCGGCGCCAGCCAATGGCTGAGCGTCGGCGACGAAATTGGCGAACGGGCGGCCAATGATATCGGCAGCATTTCCGCGCAGCCAACGGGCCAACGTCGCGTTCAACGACGTCACGGCACCATCATCATCTGCTGTAAAAATGCCTGCGGGTAGGTTGTCGTAGGGTGTCGGCGCAGCGATGGGCGGCGGTGGCGCCGCGATGCCAGTCTCCGGGATATCGACCCCATTCCCTGGGTTGGCTTCCTGATCCCGGCCACCAACGATCCGCAGGAAGGTAGCGCGAAATTCGCTGTCGCCGGTCATGATGCCGTCCTAACCACGTCGCGGTGCCGGGAATTCACCATCTCACTGAAGAGTATGGCCCTTGGCGCGCATGACGAAGCCGATCACTTCCGCCACCGCCTGGAAATGCTCGGCAGGGATTTCCTCATCCAATTCGACACCGGCATAAAGGGCGCGGGCCAACGGCGGGTTCTCGATAATCGGGATATCATGAGCCTCAGCGACCTCGCGTATACGGAAGGCAAGTGAATCCATGCCCTTGGCGACCAGTTTCGGTGCCGACATTTCGTCCATCTTGTATTCCAACGCGATGGCATAGTGGGTCGGGTTGGTAATCACCACATCGGCATCCGGCACCGCCGCCATCATGCGTTGCTGGGCGCGTTCCATACGCAATTTTCGAATCCGCGCCTTGATCTGCGGGTCGCCTTCCGAGTCCTTGTGCTCGTCCTTTACCTCCTGTGGGGTCATGCGCATCTGCTTCATGAACATATATTGCTGGTAGGCGAAATCGAGCCCAGCGATGACCGTCAATACCGCCAGGGTTCCAACCGTCAGACTAATCGCCATTTCGACGATCCTGTCCAGGATTGCGACCATGTTCATCGCCGGCATCAGTTCAACATCCTGCAACAGCGGTAGAGAGATGCCAAAGGCGACGGCGGCGACGATGAGTAACTTGAGTATACCCTTAACGAACTCAACCACGGCACGGGTGCCCATGACCCGCTTCACGCCGCTGATCAGGGACAGCTTGTTGATGTCCGGCTTTATTTTCTCTGTCGCGATCAAGAAGCCGAATTGGCCGACGTTTCCCACAAGCGCGAAAACGAACAGCAGGAGCATCAAGGGCGCCAAAAGCAGCGCGACCTTGGTCGAAACGTCAGCGACGACAATGTGCAGATGCTCGAAGTTGGACGGGATCATATCCGGCGCCTCGATGAAGCGCTGTAAATCGAGCCGCAGGCCATTGCCGATGTCGCCCGCCATGAAAATCAACCCGATGGCACCGGCCGATAGCACCGCCCAGGTCTTGACCTCCATCGACTGTGCGACTTGCCCTTTATCGCGCGCCTTGCCGAGTTTCTTATCGGACGGTTCTTCGGTTTTTTGGGCGTCATCTTCGTCGGCCATGGCCGCTTCCCCGCTGCTCTAGCCTATGATGCCGATTGTCATGATCCCGCGTAGGGAAGGTAGGTTTCGGCGTAACGGCGCAGGAACACCAACATGATGCCCGACACTGAGACCATCAACAACCACAGCTGCACCCCAATCTGGAACGGCAGTCCAAAAAAGAACACCTGTAGCGTCGGCATCAGCCGCCCCAACAGTCCCAGCCCGATGTAGTACGTCATCGCTATAATTAGGAACGGCGACGCCAATTGCAGACCAAGTGCGAATGCGTCGGCGACCCGGCGCGCCATGTCGAACGACATATCGCCAAACAGCGGCACCTGCCCCGGCACAAACAGCACATAGCTTTCCAGCAACGAGCGAATCATGACGTGGTGAAGATCGCTGGCAAAAATGGCGACAACACCCATCGTCGTCAGAAAGCCGGCGATGATCGAACTCTGCTGTTCGGACACCGGGTCCTGAATCATGGCATTGGCCATCGAGGAAAAATACGAGATCGCCGTGCCAGCGACCTGCAGCGAACCCAACATGACACGCCCGATCGACGCCATGAACGCGCCGATAAGTATTTCGCCAAGCACCATCGCAAACAGGGTGAGGGGTACCACGGGCATTATTGGTAGACGTTCGAACAGCGATGGCACCATGACCAGGGTCAGACCGAGGGCGATGACCAAACGCGCGCGCATGGGCACGTAGGACGCGCTGAACCCTGGCAGCAGGGCGATCGCCGTACCAACCCGGGTAAATATCAGAAAGAAGGCGAAGAGGTTGAGTTCGATGAATTCCTGAAGCATCGGCGGAGGGGCGGCCGGCGACCGCTATAACCCGACGATTCTGTCGAAAAGCACGCGGCCAAATTCGACCACCGACGCCATCATGAACGGCAGGAACACGATGACCGCGAAGAAAATGACGAATATCTTCGGCACAAAGGTCAGCGTCATTTCCTGAATCGTCGTCAGCGCCTGGAATAACGCGATAATGAGGCCGATCAGCAGGCCCGCAGCCATGATCGGTCCCGCCACCTTCAGCACGACCCACATGGCTTCGCGCCCGATTTCGAGGACTTCCGCCTCGTTCATGGATGGCTCCCGTGCCCCGACAAGTGACGCTCACGGTGTCATCCGATCCCGGACTACATCTTTCGCTGCCTGCCCTACATGGGCATGCGAATGATGTCCTTATAAGCCTCCAGAACCTTATCGCGCACCGCGACCACAGTTTGCAACGTGACTTCCGCCTCGGCAACCGCGGTGACCACTTGGTTGATGTCGGCCTTGTCGCTGATGGCGGCAATGGACATGGTTTCCGAGCGCTCGCCGATCTTGATGGCTTCGTCGATCGCGCCTCGCACCAATGAAGCGAATTCGTCACCACCGGGCTTTAGGCCCTGGCTCGAATTATTATCGTCACCGAGGGGTTTTCCCTGGCGGGCGGCGTCGTAAGCCTTGATCGCATTGGCGAAGCCGGCGCTGGCTGTAGGCATGATGGTTGATCTCCCCTGGTCCCGTTTATGTCTCGTCTAGGTTTTCCGCTGATCAGCGGAGTATATCGATGGTCTGAGTCAGCATCGATTTCGATGTCTTGATGACATTCAGATTGGCCTCGTAGGACCGCTGCGCCTCGCGCATGTCCATCATCTCGACCATTGAATTGACGTTCGGCGTGCGCACGTAGCCTTCCGGGTCAGCGGCTGGATGATTCGGCTGATAGCGTTTACCGAAGTCGGATCGATCCTTCTTGATGCGTCCGACATCGACGGTTTCGATGCCCAAGTTGCGATCAAGAGTGTTCTTGAACGTAAGAATCTTTCGCCGGTACGGTGACGAGCCTGGGTCCTGCGGTAGCGAATCGGCATTCGCGATGTTCTGCGAGATAACCCGCAACCGGGTTCCCTGCACCTTCATGCCGGCGCCGGAAATACGCATTGTGCGGAGAATGTCATCCATGGTCTCGCTGCCTCTCTGGTCGCGTCTGCTCGTTCATCGATATGGCCGTGAATGGCTGATATTGTTTACCGTCGCGCACTCACGGCCATTCGAATCATGGCCAAGTGTTTCTTGTAGAG
>JAYOFM010000002.1:0-92002 GCA_038117225.1 Rhodospirillales bacterium | reverse complement strand
CCCCCCCCCCCCCCCCCCCCCCCCCCCCCCCCCCCCCCCCCCCCCCCCCCCGCCGAAGCCCCCGGGGTGAAGGAGAGACAGCCCACCGGCAAACCCCCTACGGGTTCCGCCAACGGGCCGTAGAGAGTCAGAAACGAAGACCCCCCGGCTGGCCCCGCCGGATCGCGACCCGCGCCGGACCAACCCGGAAACCGAGTATCGCCGCCACGTCGATGAGGAATATCCTGAATGTCCGCATGATCGTAATCCTTCGGGGCCCCGCGGGCGCTGTCGTCGATCGACCGGAAAACTGGCCGGCCTTTGATGACGCGCATTACATCGGCCCACCGTGGCGGGAAGATGGGCGGAATGTGGCAATTTGGTGCAGTTTTCCTGGGCCGCGAACATGATAGACTTGCCGCCCCTCCAAATATCCTGGGACCCTACCCATGAAACCTTCGCCGTTCGTCACCCACCTGGAATGCTCGGCGACGGGCGAACATCTGGTCGCCGACCAGCCTTGGGGCCTGTCGCCGGGCGGCGCGCCGATCCTGGTGCGTTACGATCTCGACGCGGTGGCGGATGCCATGACCAAGGATGTGCTGACCACGCGCCCCGCCGACATGTGGCGCTGGACGGAACTGCTGCCGGTGCCGGTCGGCCAGGCGCCGGTCAGCCTGGGCGAGATCGAGACCCCGCTGATCCGCCTCGCCCGCTGGCCGATGAAGGCGGCGCGCGGCGCCAATCTGGTGGTCAAGGATGAAGGGCGGCTGCCCACCGGCACCTTCAAGGCACGCGGACTGGCGGTCGCGGTGACGTTGGCCAAGTCCTTCGGCATCGACAGCCTGGCCATTCCCACCGCCGGCAACGCCGGCGCCGCCATGGCCGCCTATGCCGCCCGCGCCGGCATGCGTTCCTATGTCTTCGCCCCGGCTGACGCGCCGCCGGTGACGCTCGCCGAAATCGCCTTCCAGGGCGCCGACTTGACCCTGGTCGACGGCATTATCGCCGATTGCGGCCGTGTCGTCGGCTCGGGCACCGAACACATGCGGTGGTTCGACATGTCGACCCTGAAGGAGCCCTATCGGATCGAGGGCAAGAAAACCATGGGCCTGGAACTGGCGCGCCAGCTCGACTGGCAACTGCCCGAGGTCATCTTCTATCCGACCGGCGGCGGCACCGGCCTGATCGGCATGTGGAAAGGCTTTCAGGAATTGCGGACCATGGGATTGATCGACGGCCCGCTGCCCAGAATGGTCGCCGTGCAATCGACCCGCTGCGGCCCCATCGTCAAGGCCTTCGACGCCGGTGCCGATCACGTGGCCGAGGCCTGGGCACCGGTGGAAACGACGCTGCACGGCGTGCGCGTCCCCAAGCCCATCGGCGACCGCCTGATACTGGACGCCATTTACCAATCCGACGGTTTCGCCGTCGCCGTCGATGATGACGAGGCCGAGGCCGCCCGCGCCGAGGCCACCGCCCTCGACGGCCTCCACCTGGGCCCCGAGGGCGCCGCCTGCGCGCTGGCGTGGAAGATGTCCGTCGCCGCCGGCCGCATCGACCGCGACGCCCGCGCCGTCATCTTCAACTGCGGCTCCGGCCTGAAATCACCGATGCCCTTGGTCAGCGGCACGGGCCTCAATCCCAACGTGGCGGTGGATTGGCGAGCATTCGCCGCCAACCGGTCATAGAGCGGCGGCGTCGGGACCGATAGGTTGAAGGCCGAAAACTCGGTTCGCCACGCCGGATCGGCATACCCGAATAAACATAAGGGATTCCCCTAATAGACCGGTCACGGAGGACGGCGCACGCTCACGTCATCATTCGTCGCACGGTATCGGTGTTATTCGGTTCAAAAGGATCCCCCATGGCCCCCACGGCCCACGACATCTGGCAGCAGTTGGACATCGAACCGCCGTCGTGGATGAATGACGGCGAGCCCGCCGAGCAGCCTGCGGCCGCGTCCATGGGCGACGTAATCGCCGCCAACCCGGCCCGCGTGACAATGGCCACATCGGTTACCCTGGTCTCCCACATCCTCGATTTTCTCGCCGACAGTGATCGCAACATGATCGCCGTCACGGCGGCGAATGGCCGGTTGCGCGGTGTCGTTTATCAGAGCGACGTGCGGGATGCCCTTAATGAATTCGGCTGCGATGTCTTCGCCATTCCGCTGACCCAGATCATGCAGCGCCAGCCCTGGACATGCGCCGCCGGTGACGACCCCCGCGCGGTGCTGGCGGCGATGCACGACCAGGGAATACGGCGCGCCCCGGTAATCGCCGATGGCCGCGTCGTCGGCTCGGTGTCGCCCCGCGAAATCATCGGCGCGCTGCACCCGGTGGCACGCTATGATGCCTCCAGCATGGTGGTGACGATGATCGACACGCCGGAAAACATCAGCAGCGTCAGCACCACCTGATTGAAGCGGCCGTCGCCCAGCCTGTTGTAGGTCTTGCGGCCGAGCCAGGCGCCGAGCAGGGTGCCCGGCAGAGCGACCAGGGTGAAGCGACCGACCTCGCTGGTCAGGTAGCCGCTGAACGCCTGCGAGGCGGCGGCGAACAGCAGGATCGACAGATTGAAGATCTGGAAAACGCCGCGTTTTTCGTCTTTTCCCCAGCCGCGCAGGGTCGCCCAGATGGTCGGCAGCGGCCCGGACAGCCCGGCCAGGCCGCCGAGAATACCGCCGCCAAATCCAATGACGCCGTCGGCCAAACCGCCGCCCCAGGTGACCGCGTGCGGTTTCTTTTTCAGCAGCATGAAGCCGCAGTAGACGACCAGCAGGCCGCCGACGCAGAGCTTGAATTCCTCTAGCGAGATCAGCGCCAGCAACACCGTGCCCAGGGGCACGCCAACCAGCCCGCCGAGGATGAACGGCAGCACCCGGCGCCACACAATGGCGTGCCAGATCGCCGGCAGGGTCTGCACCTGACCGATGATCGAACAGATCACCACCAGGGGTGCGGCGACCGTCGGCTGCACCGCGTGCAACCAGAACGCCAGCGCCGTCAATCCGGTGCCGAAGCCGGTCAGCCCGGTGACATAACCGCCGGCCAGGGCGCCGGCGAGGATGAGAGCTTCGGACATTCCCATCCGGCATCTTCGCCGCCGACGGTGAATGCGCAACAAGGATTTGGCGCGGTCGCAAAGATTTTGGTTTATCAGCCGGGCGCTTCGTCCAGTATGGCAGCCAAGATCGATCAAACCTTGTCAGCAGGACCCACGCCATGACCCCGAAGATCGTTTTCGTGACCCAGTTTCCGGCGGCGGCGGATGTCGCGCGCGACATGATGCCGAGCGGTTTCGATCTGGTGGTCGCCAATGCCGGCGACCCGGCCTACCAATCGGCGCTGCCCGAGGCTGAATATCTCGTCGGTTTCGTCGACAAGCTGGTCGATGGAGCGCTGTTCGCGGCGGCGCCAAACTTGCGTCTGATCCAATTGCTCAGCGCCGGCTATGACAAGGCCGACATCGATGCCGCCCGCGCCGCCGGCGTGCCGATCGCCAACAACGGCGGCGCCAACGCGGTCGCCGTGTCGGAACACGCCCTAATGCTGATGCTGGCGACCAGCCGGCAACTGATCCGCCAGCACGCCAGCGTCATTGGCGGCCGCTGGCGTGGCAACGAAACGCCGACGCTGCATGAACTACGCGGCAAGATGCTCGGCATTGTCGGGCTCGGTAGCATCGGCAAGAAGACGGCGCGGCTGGCGCTCGCCTTCGGCCTGACGGTGACCTATTTCGATGTCGCCCGGCTGAGCGAGGCCGAGGAGGACGCGCTCGGCGTTAGCTTCCGACTGCTGCGGGAAATCCTGCAGCAATCCGACCTGATCAGCCTGCACGTGCCGCTGAACGCGTCGACCCGGCACATGATCGGCGCCGCTGAGCTGGCGGAAATGAAGCCGTCGGCGACGCTGATCAACACCAGCCGCGGCCCTGTCATCGACGAGGTGGCGCTACATGACGCCCTGTCCTCGGGCGGCATCGCCGCCGCCGGGTTGGATGTCTTCGACCAGGAACCACCGCCGGCCGATCACCCCCTGTTCGGGCTCGACAACGTGACCCTGACAGCGCATCTGGCCGGCCCGACGTTCGAAAGCAACACGGCGCGGGTACGCAATGCCTTCGACAACGTGCAGCGGGTCAACCGCGGCGAGGCGCCGCTGTGGGTGATCCCGGAACTGGCGGGCGACTAGCGTGACCGAGTCAACCGACGACCTCGACGACGAACGGCTGCGCCATATTTCCGCATCCACCATCGGCCATTACGACCGTTCGGCGGTAAGCTTCTGGCAGGGCACACGGGATCACGACGTCAGCCAGAATTACGACGCCCTGCTGGAGGCCATCGAGGGCGAGCCGCCCTATCGCATCCTCGATCTCGGCTGTGGGCCCGGGCGCGATCTCGCCTACTTTCAATCCCAAGGGCATCAGCCGACCGGCCTCGATGGCTCAAGCGAATTCGTCGCCATGGCCCGCGCCAACACCGGCTGCGAGGTTCTGCATCAGGATTTCCTCGCCATGACCCTGCCCGACGGCCACTTCGATGGCGTGTTCGCCAATGCCTCGCTGTTCCACGTGCCGCGCCAGGAACTACCGCGCGTGCTCGGCCAATTGTTGACGACCTTGAAGCCCGGCGGTGTGCTGTTCAGTTCGAATCCGCGCGGCGACAACGAGGAAGGCTTCGGCGGCGAGCGCTACAGCTGCTTTCACGATCTTGAGGCATGGCGGAACTTCGTCACCAGCGCCGGCTTCACGGAATTGCACCACTACTTCCGCCCCGCCGGTCAGCCGCGCCATAAGCAACCATGGCTGGCGACGGTGTGGCGCAAGGGCTAGGGTGGAGATCGTCCAAAGGGAAGACCAGCGCATGAAGCCCGTCGCCGTCAACATCGCCGATATCTACGTACCCGCCGGCCACCGCAAGGAGTTGGACCCAGAGCGGGTCGAGGCCCTGGCCGAAACGATCATGGACGAGGTCGAGGATCTGCCGATCCAGGTGCGCCCGGGCAAGGACCGCTATGTCCTGGTCAAGGGCGTGCACCGGCTGGAAGCGCGCAAGTCGCTGGGCGACGATACCATCCTTGCGTTCGTCGTCAGCGCCCGTCAGCACTGAGCCGGGGCAACACCAGCGACACCAACGCTGCCGCGAAGACGATGAAGGCGATGCAGGCCAGCGCGATGTTTTCCATACTGACGCCGGCATCGATGGCCAGCCCCATGATCGGCGGCGACAGCGCCGACGACAGCACCATCAGCGCCGCGCCCAGGGCCTTGATGGCGCCGAGGTGGGTGATGCCGTAGATTTCCGCCCAGATGGCGCCGTGCACGACGGCGACGGCGCCCGACGTCAAACCCATGAAGGCCATAAACACCGCCCCCGTCCACGGCGCGTCGAAGACGGCGAGGACCGACAATCCTATGGTGGCGGGAAACAGATAGACCCGCATCAGGCGGCGCGCGTCATAGCGATCGACCAGAAACCCGGTGGCCAGCGCGGCCAGGGTCTGGCCGACGGCGTAGACGATGAAAAATCCGGCGAACAGCGCCAAATCCCAACCCTTGCTTTGCGTCAGGTGGACCTGATGGAAGAAAAACCCGGTGCCGATGAAACTCATGGCCAGGAAGCTCGGCAGGATAACATAAAATCGGGCATCCCCGAGCACCTGGCGCCGGCTCCAACCGATCGGAGTGGTGTTGGAGGTTTCCGTCGACATCGCGGTCTCGCTCAATCGCCGATGGCGCTCGCCGTGTCCCTTGAGCAGCCACAGGGCGAACGGCGTCAGCACCAGCAGCATCAGCAGACCGATGCCAAGCCACATGTTGCGCCAACCGACGGCGGCGATCACCACCACCGCCAGGGTCGGGAACAGGGCTTCGCCCATGGGATTCCCCATGCTGGCGACGCTCAATGCCTTGCCCCGGTGGGCATCGAAATAACGCGCCATGGAGACATTGGAAATGTGCGACAGCAAGCCCTGGCCGGTGAAGCGCAGGCCGAAGATGACCGCCACCAGCGCCGCCGCCGAGCCGACCACCGCCATGCCGAAGCAGGCGACGGCAAGGCCGACGCAGACGGCGACGGTGTACGGCCTGAGATCGATGCTGTCGATCTTGCGCCCGGCCCAGATCAGCAACGCCGCGCTGGCCAGTGTCGCGTAGGCGTAGACGAGGCCGAAATCACCATGGCTGAGGTCGAACGCGGCACGGATTTCCGCCCCCGACAAGGCGATGAAAAAGGTCTGTCCGAAGGATGAAAAGAACGCCGTGAAAAATCCGAACGCGAGAAAGCGCGGGCTCGCGGCAAGGAAGGACAGGACGCTCATGGCGAGGATCACGCAGCCGGATCAGACCGCCGCCGGGTTATCCACGTCGTGGCCGAGATCCTTGAGGTCCTGATAGCGATCGCCGATGCGGTGATGCGGGCGCCCGGTGGTCGCCGCGCCCAGCACGATGACCAGTTCATCGGCCGACGGCGCATCGGGGATGGCGAACTGGATGGTCAGATAGTGCGATCGACGACCGACGTCGTTCTTGTCCATCAACGGTACCATGATCGGCGCGTTGGCCGGGCCACGCGTATTGGTGAACGACAGATAGGATTTGGCGCCGACGGCCTCGCGAAAGAAATTACCGAAACGCAGGGTGTGGATGATACCCGACGCATGCTCGACCTCGCCGTTCAGGCCGACGACAGCGGCCTTGCCATAGGCCTCGACGGCGTCGCCGCCACCAACGACGGCGAGGATGCGATCAGTCAGAATTTCGCCGAGAGCCGGACCGTAGGCCTGAATTTCCGGCTTCAGGTCCTCGACGAAGCGTCCGGCCCAGGGGTTCCTGATCACCGCCGCCACGGCAACCATGCGCCACGGAGTCTCGGCCTTGCGATATCCCTCGATCAGGGTTTCCTCATCGAAGGTGACGAACTTTCGGATTTCCGGTTCCACGACTCTGTCTCCGTTGCTGGCGCGCGATGGCGTCAGGGTGTCAGGACGTTCGGCGCCGCGCGACGCACGTGATTTCGACCCGGCTGCCGCCGAACAACGCCGCCGATTGCGTAGTCGTCCGGGCCGGATAGCGGCCATCGGGGAAAAATGCCGCATAGGCGGCGTTCATCGCATCCATGTCCGACAGGTCGACCAGATGCACGTCGCAACGGACGATATCGCTCCGGTTCAGCTCGATCCGTTTCAGCAACGTCTCGACAAACTCCAGCACCGCCGCGGTTTCCGCCGCGACGTCCCCGAGCACCCGCTGGCCGGCCTCGAAATCGGCGGCGACCAGGCCGGCAAGAAAGGCATAGTGATCGTCCTCGACGATGTTGCAGAACGGCGCCGTGCCGTTATCGATCAGGTCTGGAAAATTGAGATGGCGGGGCATTATTTCACCGACGAAAAGGCGGTTGGCTTGAGGAAGGTGTTGGAGATCGAGGCGACGATGGCGCCGTCCTTTTCGGTCTCGGCCCGCTTCTCGATCCATTCCGGATCGGCCTGGAAGGCGGTCCACCTGGCATCCCGGTCGGCCAACGAGTCCCATTCCAGAAAGTAATAGAGATCCTGGTTCGACTCGCCGATATCCACCGTCCAGAAACCGGCCTGACGGATGCCGTGGCGTTCCCAGATACCGAGCGTGACGGTTTCGAAGCGTTTCAGCAGCGCCGGCAGACGGCCGGGGACGCAATGATAGACGCGCAGTTCATGGATCATGGGATGGGTCCTTCCGAGGCTGGATCTTGGGCGGGGGGATCAATATTCGACGTTGAGAACATCCTATGGTCGATCCCGACGGCGCGCAATTCGTTCCGTAGCGTGACATCTCGTACCGTTTGATCCAGCGCAAGGCGCCGGGATTGCCCCTGATCTAGACTCACCGCATGGATGACACCATGACCTTTCACCCGTCGTTGTTCACCCGCGTCGCCATCGGCAAGGGGGTCGGTCTTCTCGTCGGCGTTACCGGATTCTTCGCGCTGCCCTACTTCATGCCCGAGGCGGATTTGTTGCTCCGCTGGGGCATCGTGTTGTGGTACACCACCGTTGGCGCGATCATCGGCGTATTCGGCGTGTTCGATCGCCACCCGGTGCTGGATGTGCCCATGCCGTGGTGGTTTCGCGGCCCGCTGATCGGTGCCTGGATGAATTTCGTCCTGGTGTTCCTCGCCTATGACGTGATGACGCGTGTCATGACCGGGGTCTTCGGCGCCGACGGCTTATTGACGTCGCCGTTCTGGTTCGCCGCCGAAGGCGCGTTGGTCGGCCTGCTGATCGGCTACGCGGCGACACGGCTCGGCGGTGAAGGCGCGGCGACCGCCGGCCATTAATGTCCCACCGCCGCCTGTCGGCGCGACCTAGGTCGTCGGCCCCGCCAGTTCGTCGAGGCTTTCCTTGAGCGAGGTATCGAGAATATCGACCGCGCGGTCGATCTCGTCCGTCGATACGGTCAGCGGCGGCGCGATGCGCCACACCGAGCCGCGCTCCGGACGACGGCGGATATTCATGCTGAGCCCCTTCGCGAAGCAGCGCTCGGTGGTCATGGCGCCGAGTTTATGGTGCGGTTCGCGGGACTCCCGGTCCATCACGAGTTCGACACCCAGCAGCAGACCCTGACCACGTAGATCTCCGATGCATTCGTAGCGCTGCTGCAATTCCTCGAAGCGGCCCATCATGTAGGCCCCCATTTCGACGGCGCGTTCGAGTATATTCTCTTTTTCCAAGGTATCGAGCACGGCCAGTCCAACGGCCGCCGGCATCGGGTCGTTGACGTGGCTGGTGTAGTAATAGAAGCCTTTTTCGTGAAGGCTTTCCTCCAGGGCCGCGCTGGTGACGGTGCCGGCCAGGGGAACGCCGCCGCCGAGGGTTTTCGACACCGCCATGATGTCGGGGACAACCCCCAGCTGTTCCGCCGCCGTTTTGTGGCCGATACGGCCGAACGCGGTCTGCGCCTCATCGAAGATCAGCAGCATGCCGCGCGCCTCGGCTTCTTTTTTCAGTGCCTCGAAATAACCGGCCGGCGGCACGATGATGCCACCGGCGCTGATGATGGGTTCGGCGATAATGGCGGCCGGCGCGCCGCGGGACTGCATGTCGAACATGTTCATGCCGACCTTCAGGCATGAAAAATCGCAGTCGTCGCGACAATGGCTGATCGGGCAGCGATAGGCGTTGGGTTCCGGGATCACGTAGGATCCCGGCACGCCGGGACCGTAGCCCTTGCGGTTGGAGGCGAAGGATGCGGCACTGGCACCGCCGGTGATGCCGTGCCACGACCCGCCGAGCGCGATCACTTCATAGCCGCCGGTCTGAATTTTGGCCATGCGCAACGCGGCTTCGTTGCTTTCGCTGCCGGTGTTTATCAACAGCGATTTCTTCAGCGGCGACGGCATCCAATCGGCGAGGCGACGGGCCAACTTGACCACCACTTCCGGAATCATGCCGGAAAACATGTGCACCGCCGTGCGTCCGCTTTCTTCCAGCGCCGCAACCATGGCCGGATGGTTATGACCAATGGTGGCGCACATCTGTCCGGAGGTGAAGTCGAGGATGTCGCGGCCCTGATCGTCGGTAACGATCGTCCCCTTGGCCGAACGAAATAGGCTGTGGAAATCGTCACCGCCGAAACGCACCAGATAGTCGTCGGCGGCTTGCCGCAGGTCTTCGCTCATGGTCGATGTCCTCCAAATCTCTTGCGATGCCGGGGGCCGATCAAATGCCCTTCCCCCTGGGGAAAGCGGTCAAAGGTCAGCGCGCCGATGGGACTGTCCAGCGTGCGGTCGGCTGGCCGTCGATAATGATGGCCTTGATCAGACTCTCTCCCACCATTGAGACGCCAGTATAGCGCCCGCCACGTGGCGCGCCATGCACGATCAACATGACCGTTAATGCTGGAAAATGGCCTAGCGTGTCGGTAGATCAGGCAGGTTCAAGGTCACCACATGCCCGGTGTCCGGCGTCCCGATGGGGTCGAGAGTCAGGCTATCGCCGCCCTTCTCGCGATAGAAGGCATAGACACCCATCAAATGACGGCAACTGCCATCGGCGCCGGCGAACGGCACCATCACGCGCTCGTAATGGATGTGGGATTTATCCGCCCCGAACACGCCGGCCGGCCGCAGCCAGTAGTGATGTGTTCGGTCACGCGCCATTTCGCGGTATATGGCAATGGCATCAACAGCGAGGTCGCCATCATGGGATTGATGAATGCTCCGGCCAGTCAACTCGACGCCCCAGATGTCACGCAGTGTCGAACCCGCATAACGCCAGACATAATTTTCATGCGGAATGTCGCCGACGATATCGGCGACGATCAGATGGGTGGCGATCCGATAGAGGTCCATCAGATCAACATCGGCGTAGGCCGGAAGCCGCCCGTCGGGGCCGATCCGTGCCTGCCAGTAATTCAACAAAGCCCGCAAGTTGGGGTGCAGCGCATCGGGCGCCAGCGCGACCACCGTCATTATCAAAACCTTCCCACGTGACGTCTTTTTATCGTTGGCCGGGTTGATAACACATTCCCTGACCTTTTTCTACTAACGCATGACAAATGGGTCGGGCATGGGGGCATCCGACGCATTGACCCAGACGGTCTTGGTGCGGGTGTAATCGTGAATGGCATCCATGCCGCTTTCGCGGCCGTAGCCGGAATGGCCGAAACCGCCGAACGGCGCCACCGGCGACACCGCGCGGTAGGTATTGACCCAGACGATGCCCGCCCGCAGCCGTCGCGTCATGCGCGTACCGCGACCGAGGTCGCGGGTGAAGACGCCCGACGCCAGGCCGTAGGGTGTATTATTGGCCATGGCGACGGCCTGATCCTCGCCATCGAACTTCAGCACGCTGAGTACCGGGCCAAACAATTCCGCCGCCGGCGCCGGCAGGTCGGGTGTCGGGCAGGTCAGTACCGTTGGCGGATAGAACCAACCGGGCTCCAGCGCCGCCGGGCGAACGCCGCCGGTGGCAATTTCAGCGCCCGCCTCGACGCTGGCCTTGACCACCGCCTCGATGTTTTCCAACTGCCGGCGGGTCGCGAGCGGCCCCATTTCCGTGGCCTGATCCATGGGATCGCCGAGAACGATTTCCGGCGCCCGCCTGACCAGCCGCTCGACCACCTGATCATGCACGGCGGCTTCGACCAGTAATCGCGAGCCGGCGACGCAGCTCTGCCCCGAAGCACCAAAGATGCCGGCGATAACGCCGTTGGTGGCGCTTTCGATATCCGCATCGGCGAACACCACGACCGGTGATTTTCCGCCCAGTTCCAGCGTCGTCATGGCGAGGTTTTCCGCCGTGTTGCGAACCACATGACGCGCCGTCGCCGGTCCGCCGGTAAAGGCGACCCGGTTGACGTCCGGGTGACGGGTCAAGGCGCGGCCGCATGGCTCGCCCATGCCAGTGATGATGTTGACCACGCCGGGCGGAAAACCCGCCTCGTGGATCAACTCGGCGAATTTGAGCAGCGGCGCCGGGCCGTCTTCGGAGGCCTTGAGAACCACCGTGTTGCCGGCGGCGAGCGCCGGGCCGAGCTTGACCGCGGACAGAAACAGCTGCGAGTTCCACGGCACGATGGCAGCGACCACGCCAAGCGGTTCGCGCCGGGTCGAGACTTCCATATCCGGTTTATCGATGGGCAGCGTCGCGCCCTCGATCTTGTCTGCGAGGCCGGCGAAGTAGCGATAATAGGCGGCGGCATAACCGGTTTGACCGGCAGTTTCGCGAATGATCTTGCCGGTATCGCGGGTTTCCAGTTCGGCCAATTCACCGGCCCGCGCCGCCAGGATATCGGCGAGCCTGTAAAGAAGCGCGCCGCGCGCCGAGGCGCTCAACATGGGCCAATCGCCGTGCTCGAAGGCACGGCGGGCAGCGCCGACGGCACGGTCGACATCGGCCTCGCTGGCCGCCGGCATGGTCGCCCAGGGCTCGGCCGTCGCCGGGTTCAGGCTTTCGAAGCTTGCGCCGCCCTCGGCATCGGTGAAGGTGCCATCGATATAGAGTTGGAAACGGGGAAGCGTCGGCATGGGATTACCTTCAGGTCAAGGCCGCATGGTCGCGGCCGGCGAGAAACGCCGTGAGAATATCGCAGACAGTCGGCGAATCCTCCACCGGCGCCATGTGGCGCAGGCCCTGCAGCACCGCCGCGCGGGCGCCCGGAATGGCCGTCGCCATGGCTGCCGTCATCGCCGGAGTAGAGCCGGTATCGCCGGCCGCCGTCATCACCAGAGTCGGGCAATCGATTCCGCCGAGGCGCCCCACCAAGTCCGCGTCGGCCTCGGCGAACACTGCATAGGCGGCGAGGAAGCCGTGTGGGTCGTTGGCCTCCAGGCGTGCCTTCACTGCGGCGATGACATCCGGCCGCTCGCGCCGGAAATCTTCCGTGAACCAGCGTTCCAGCGCCGGCGCGATGGTCGACGCCGGCCCATCCGCCGTGACCTGGGCAAGGCGGGCGCGGACGGCGTCGCGCGCCTTCGCCGACCGGTCATAGACGCCGTTCATCAGCACCAGACGCGCCACCTTGTCCGGATGTTCGAGAGCGAACGCCTGCGCCACCAACGCGCCCATGGAGAAGCCGACGATGGCGGCCCGGTCCAGTTCCAGATAGTCATGCAACGCATCAAGCTGACGCACGAAATCCCCAAGTACGCGCGCCCCCGGCGGTTTCGCGCTGGATCCGTGGCCCAACATGTCGTGACGAATCACCGTGTAGTCGCTCGCCAATAGCGCGGCGACGGCATCCCACATGAAGAGATCGAGTCCGACGCCATGGACCAGCATCACCGCCGGCCCCGCCCCATCGACGCGGAAATGGGTGCCGGCCTCGATCCAATCGCGGATGGCGCCGTGACGCTCGACCGGTTGACGGGCCGGGGCCCGCCAACCGTCATCGTTGATCTTGAGCGCGGTCGTCACTCGGCCGCCGATCGCCGGGACTTGCCGGTGTTCTGGAAGCGCGGCATGACTTCCTCGGTGAACAGCTTGATCGAGCGCATCACCGCGTCATGCTCGACGCCGGGGAAGTTGGACCACACCAGCAGCGTCTTGATGTTCAGCTTGTCGCGCATTTCCTCGATCTTCTCGGCGATGTGATCCGGCGTGCCGAACAACAGGTTGCGCGGCTGCAGCCAGTCGTAGTTCAGCAGGTCCAGCTTGCCCGGCGTTTCCGGCAGGGTTTCACCCGGGAACACATGATTGCCCAGCCCCCGCCAGTGGCACACCCAGCGCAGGTAATCGAGGATCCCGTCGCCGCCCAGACGCTCGGCCTCCTGCATGGTCTCGGTACAGAACATGTCGCGCACCAGGGCGAGGCCCTCGCCCAGTTCCACGTCGCGGCCTTCGGTCTTCGCCTTGGTGTCGCGGAACAGCTCGAAGCGCCACACTAGACTGTCGGTCGGCGGGATCCACATCATGCCGCCGAGCCCATTTTCCGCCGCGTACTTGATCGAGCCCTCGCCGTCGACGACCTGCCACAGCGGCGGCGTCGGCTGTTGCAATGGGCGCGGCACCAGGGCCAGCTTGTTCAGCACCTTGGTCTCCATGTCCATGAAGTCCGGCGACGGCGGGCTCATGGCGTGGTCCCACTTGAAATCGGGATCGGGATAGGTGAAGTGCTCGCCCTGGAACTCGAAAAACTCGTTCGACCAGGCACGCCGCATGACCTCCAGCGCCTCGGCGAAGATGGCATAATTCTGCGCCGGGTTGCGGGTGTCCGCCGCCTTATTCAGTTGCAGCGCTTCACGACCATAGATGCCGCGGCCGACCGCCACCTCGGTGCGCCCCCCCGACATGTGGTCGAGCATGGCGATGTCCTCGGCGACCCGCAGCGGATTCCAGAAGGTGATAATGTTGGCCGCCTGGCCGATGCGGATGTTCTGCGTACGCGCCGCGATATCACAGCTCATCATCAGCGGGTTGGGGCAGACCTCGTAGCCTTCGTGGCCGAAGTGGTGCTCGGTGAACCAGATCGAATGCCAATCATTGGTGTCGAGGTATTTCGCGGCTTCCCGCGTTTCGTCCATGACCTGGTGATAGGGCTTCGCCAGGCCCTTGTTGCTCTGATTCATGAAATAGCCGAAATGCATGACCATTCTCCGTCAAACAGTGTTGTCCAACGGGGCTGCGTCGCGGGCCGATTCTCGGCGGGGCCGATTTTCGTTGAGTCGGTCTCGGTCGGCGGCGCGTCCCCAGGTGCTTCAATACCGGCCGCTCCGCCCCTTCGACGCAACGACCGTGGCACACACCGTTTACGCTCACTGCCTGCCGACTTGAGCGATAGCGAATGTAGCATGCTTTGGGGCGCATTGCGAAATATCATGCTCGCATCCACATTCATGTTGGCGGACAATAACGTGATTTGACGATGTGGTTCTGCTACAATTCGTAGAGGATCGATGGAAAATCCAGGGAGATCAAACGTGAGCGATGCAGTTGTGAAACCGTCGATTGATGAGCAGCGTGCGAATAAACATCCTGACGGTGCTTGGTCGGGATTTGAGCGCGCGGGCATAGCCGTCGCCGTGGCTTCGGGGCTGGTCGCGCTCACCGCCGCGCTGTCGGCGATGATCATCGGTGCAGACGATTCGGCCGGCGTTTGGTTGCCGACCGGCGTCGAAGGCATTGAGATCGCTGTCGCTCTCGGTGTTGGCGCGATGGCGGTGGCGTTTTACGCCCTTCAACTCGCGGACAATCGGTCCATGGATATCGAGATTGCGGATACGTCCCGCGAAATTGACGCGAAAATCCGCGAGATTCGCGAGCGCCAGGCGAGCACGGGACCCCATGTCGACGCCGAGCGTATCGAGCGTATCGTCAAGGAGGGCGAACGGCGCGTGCGAGAGGCCGAAAAACTGGCACTCGAACATATCGAAACCGCCGCGAAGTCAGCGTCGTAACTGAATGCCGCTGTTATTGCACTCGTAGATGTCCGCGCGTTCCTACGAGGAGGTTCTTGGCGAGGTCGCTGAACTCGACGCATTCATTCGGATAATGGCGGCTTTAGACGGGCCGGTCGATCAAGTGGAGGTCGGTCGTTGGCTCGACCGGTGTGTCGTCCTCGATACAGAACTTGCGCGCATGGCAGCCGAGTACACGCCGGGCCGTTTCCAGAAAGGCATGACCATCGCGAGCGCGGCGGTTGGCGTGGCGGGGACAATTGGTACTGTCTCTGTCTCGGTGGTTGGCGCGGCGGCCGGACCGGCGGGCTGGGTATTGTTCGCAATGGGCGCAGCGAAACTGGTGTTCCATGACAACCCGAGAAAACAACGGGTCATAAAATGTCATCGGCAGGTGGTGAAGATGCTGCGTCGCTTGAACTGGATTCACGCCAATCGGCAATAGGCCTTGGCCTTGATGTCGCGGAACAGCTTGAAGCTCTAGACCAGACTGTCGGTGGGCGGTGTCCACATTATGCCGCCAAATCCGTTTTCCGCCGCGTACTTGATCGAGCATTCGCCATCGGCTGGACGACGGCGATCGCATAGCGGACAATGCGGCATGATCCGAAGCATGACATATGCCGCGCTGATCGCCGGTGCATTCGCCGCGACTCGCCCGGCGACGGCGGAAACCTTCGGCAACGACCAACTGCTGCGCAACTTCGACATCGTCGCCTTTGGCAATGAGTACTCGGGGCGGCGCTACGAGACGGTGCGCAAGTGGGCGGGGCCGATCCGGTTCGGCATCCAGGGCGGCGACTATCCGGCTTATTTGGAACGCTACGTCGTGCAAATGATCGGCGATCTGCAGCGGCTCACCGGTCATCCGATGGAACTCTACTATTCATTCCGCAAGCAGAAGGCGAAGGAACTGCCGAAGGATTTCAGCCCCAGCAAAGTTAACGTCATTCTCTTCTACCTGCCGGACCGGGACATCCCCAAGGCGGTGGCTAGGTATTGGGACAACAGCGAGGAGGAGGTGCGCGAGATGGTCCGCGTTTCCACCTGCTTCGCCAAGTTCATGACCAAGGGCAGCACCATCAAGGCCGCCGTGGTGGTGTTTCCGTCGCGCCATCCGCAGAACTACATCCGCGCCTGCGTGGTCGAGGAACTGACGCAGATTCTCGGCCTGCCCAATGATTCCAATGAGGTCCGGCCCTCAATCTTCAACGACGGCAGCCGGTATATGGAATTGACGACGCATGATCGCTGGATGGTACGCATGCTGTACGACCCGCGCATCACCGTGGGCATGCCGCGCCAGCAGGCGATCAACATCGGCCGCCTGTTCCTGGAGCAACACAGAAAACCGAAGGCGGCCCAGTGACGACGCGATTGCCGGACGTGCTGGCCGCGCCCTTGGAAGAAACCTTCGGCGCCGAGCGCCTTGCCCTGGCCATGGCGGCGCTGCGTCCCGCCGACCACGTGTTGACGGCGGACGCCCTGGGGTCGATCAAGGCGACGGGGCTGAGTTTCGCCCGTTCAATGGTGGCGCGCATGGTACGTGAGCGCTGGCGCATCCGGCCACGCGACATCGACGTCGACGCCGATGGTGTCGGCCACGCCATCTACGACATCGACGCCGCCGGCCATGTCATGACTTTCGCCGCCTTTTCCCGCAACGAACAGGTGCCGGAAAAGGAAGGCCGGCTCTGCGATACCTATTTCGACGGCATCGGCGCACTGTTCCAGGGCCGCACCGAGATCGCGCGCATCATGGCCGAGCGCGAGCAGATGAAGAAACTGTGGGGCGGGCGCACCGACGCCAGCGTCATGGGCTGGACGGTGACCAACCGCAGCGATCGCTATTTCGACGCCACCGTCGACGCCCTGGCGACGGGCCGGCAACCGGATCCGGCGACGCTCGGCCTCGGCGGCGGCTACATCCTGCGCAACGCCGGCTTCTACGGCAACGGACGCATGGGTTGCGGCGTCTGGCGCGGCCTCGACCCGAACCATCCGCTGATCCATCCGTACCATCAGGAAATGTTTGGGCTCTATCTCTGGCGTGAGTTCGGTTTTGACGTGGCCGAGGCCATGGCGCGCCATCGAAGCCCGAAGGCCGCGCGACTCGACACAGAACTGAAACGCTTTCTCGGTATTGGCAACGCATCGGGGCTCGGCATGGTCGCCATCATCACCCGATGGCCGTTATGGCTGGCGACCTGGGTGCTGGTGCGGGAACTGGCACTTGCCTTCGCGGTAACGGAACCGGCACCCGTGCCCGACGCGGTCGCGAAAAGATTACAGGGCCTGCTGGCCCGCGCCGCCCGCTACTATCGCACCGTCGACGCGCGGCCGTTGCAGCATGTGGAACCGCGCGATCAAATCGCGGCGAACCTGGAACGTGTCGGCGATTGGTTGCAACAGATGCGCGCCGCCTCGGCCGCATCCTGGAACGACCTGATGACACGGGTCGACGGCGACTTCGACCGCGAAACCGTCGAACAAGTGGCCTCCCTGCTGATCGATTGCTATCCCGAGCGGGCGGCGGCGATCGACCGTATCACGCCAATCGGCATGAATCTCGCCTTCGACGTGGTGCCGGAAATGCCGGTGGCGGAGCTGCGTGACATCATCCGAGACCGCTACGGCTGGGCGTTGGACATCGATCTGACATCGCCCGAGGCGCGGCGCTATTTCTGGTATCGCTCGGAAGAGAACAACGAGCAGCGGCGTGGCGAACGGGGCATCGATAGCGGCGAGCCGGTGGAAAGTTTCGTCGATGTGGTCGGCGCCGCGCAGACCCTGCTGTCCGATCTGCAACCGGTCGATGGCGCGCAGAGCGTCGCACGGTTCCTATTCGATCAGCCCGAACACCGCTACATGGTCGCCCGAGTGCAATCGACGGCACGGCTGCCCTACGCGGAGATTCGATCCAACCTGATTGATGCCGAATTCCTGCCTGTGCGCATCATCCGGTTTTACCTGACGACCATGGGACTGGAGAGCGCGGCGCCAAAGAATCACCGGTGGGTGTTGGGCGTGCTGATGCAAGGCGCGCCGCTCCGGGAAGACCTGGAAGCCGGCGACGGCGCCGACTGGATACTCCCTGCGCCGCCGACAATCGGCGATGATGACCTGGTGCCGAGGCAGCGAGCGTCATGAGCATCACCACCGCCGTGCGCGAGATCGAGCGGCTGGCACAGGATGCCTTGCGCATGATGGGCGTCCCTTTCCCGGCCGCCGAACGGGCCATGCACGCGGTCACCTGGGCGGAAGCGGTGCACGGCCGGGGGTTGGAATTCCTCATGGCACGGGAAGCGGATATTCGCGCGACGGCGGCGGCGGTGCCCCGGCTGATATCAGAAAGCGACGACGCGGCCGTCATCGATGCAGGTGGCGCCAGCCTGCTGACCATGGGACCACCGGCACTCGATTTGGCAACCGCCTTGGCGCGCACTTGCGGCGTCGGCGAGGTTCGCGTGACACGGTCCTTCGGGTTGATGTTCGCCGGCGAACTGGTCCACTGGGCCGCCGGACGTGGCCTCGGCTGTGTCGCCATCTGCTCGGCGCCAGCAACGGACGACCCGTTCGAACTCCACGGCTCTTTCAGTACGACGCCCGGTGCGCTGCTGCGCTTCAGAAAGACACCCGCTCAATCCGATGCCGTGGCAGAGATGCCCACGCTGATCCTCCAATGTTTCGCACCGGGTCATGTCGAGAGCATTCCCGTCGATGGCGAGGATTTGAACGCGCGCTTTGACGCGGCGCTGCGCCACGGTATGAAAAGCCCGACGGCGGCCTTCGATCACGTGGCCGCGTTGGCACTGCGGATCCGCCAGCCGACATCGGAACGTTCACGTAATCAGGCGGGATAGGAGAGCACCCCATGGACACCGTCCGGCTCGGCCGCACCAATCTTAAGGTTTCCCGCCTGGCACTCGGCGCCATGGGCATGGGCGATGCGAGCTGGCGCTCGTGGGTGCTGGACGAAACCGCCAGCCGGCCCGTCGTCGCGGCGGCGCTGGAGGCCGGCATCAACCTGTTCGATACCTGCGACTTCTATTCCCTCGGCCGCAGCGAGGAAGTGCTGGGCAAATTGCTCGGCGGCATGGCCGGCCGCGACGAGGTGATCATCGCCACCAAGGTCGGCAACCCGATGGGCCGTGGCGCCAACAACCGGGGCTATTCACGCAAGCATATTCTGGATGCCTGCGATGCCTCGCTGCGACGCCTCGGCACCGACTACATCGATCTCTATCAGACTCACATCTGGGATCCGGATACGGACATTGAGGAGATGGTCGATGCCTTCGCCGATCTGGTGCGTGCCGGCAAGGTGCGCTACGTCGGCGCCACCGACATGCCCGCATGGCAATTCGCCAAGGCGATTTATCACGCCCGCCATCACGGCCTGCCGGGCTTCGTCAGCATGCAGAACCACTACAATCTGGTGTGGCGGGAACATGAACGTGAACTGATACCGTTGTGCCGGGCCGAGGGGATCGGCCTGATTCCCTACAGCCCCATGGCGCGCGGTTTTCTGTGTGATCCGGATCGCCAGACCTTGCGATCCGGCGATGACGAATACGCCGATCTTTGGTACGGCCGACCGGAAGACCGCGCGGTCGCCGCCCGGCTGGCCGACGTGGCATCGGCGCGCGGCGTCAAGCCGGGCCAGGTCGCCATCGCCTGGGTGGCGGCACAGCCCGGCGTCGCCGCGCCGGTCATCGGTGCAAATTCGGCCGAACAGGTCGCCGATGCCGTCGCCGCCCTGGACCTAATCCTCGACGATGACGAGACGGCCCTGCTGGCCTCGGTCTATCTGCCGCGCCCGACCGGATAGTTATTCGATCCGGTGCACGACCCCGGCGGCCAGCAGTTCGGCCGGCGTGGGAAGCCAGATGTCATCCGGCGGACGCTCGAAGACCCGCCGCAGAAATTCCGCCTTGATGCCCCGGCTTGCGAAATAATCCAATTCCTTACGCTGCTCGGCCTCGACATCGAAATAGGACATCGGTGTCGCGTGATCGAGCGCGAAACGGTGGAAGCCCAGCCGACCGCCGGCGCCCAGGGTGCGCATCGCGCCGCCGGCGAACGCCGTCGCGCAAGCTGATTTGCAGATGCCGTCCACGTGGGTGTGCAGGCCACGGGATTCGATCAACCGGGCAATGCGGCGACCCTCGTGAACGCTGCCGCCTTCGCTATTCAAGATCACCCGTGTCGCCCCACCATGACGATCGACGATAGCTTGAAATGCCTCGGTGATTCCGCGTTCGAAGCTACCGTTAATGTGGACCGTCGATCCGCCATCGCTCATCGTGATCGCGTAGCGACTGGCCCACAGGCGTTCCGCCATGGCGACGCGGTCCTCGCTTGGCGGAACAGGGAAAAACGGCAGCAGAGAGAAGTAGATGCTGATGGCCGTCAGCACGGCACCGAGCACGACGCCCGCCTGGGCACCCCAGACGACCATGATGGAACCGTAACCAACCAGGGATCGATCGCAGGCGCGCAACACGCCGACGGCCTGCCAGCCAAACAGAACCAATTGCACGGCGAAGAACATTCCCGTCGCCATCGCGGTACCGGCGGGCGGCGGCTGGTCGATGGGCAAGCGCATAAAGCGCTCAAGATAGAGCACCCCGGCGCCAGGCATCGCGAAGTTGATCCAGAACGAACGCGCAAGGGAATGGCGGCCGCGCCAATGGTCGGCGATATAGCGCCTCAACACGACGGGCACCGGCCCGGCCGCATGGTCAGTGTCCGGTGTCGCTGCCGGCGTGGAAATTGAAGACGGCGCCTTCCTTGATGCCCGATGGCCAGCGCGCGGTGACGGTCTTCAACTTGGTGTAGAAGCGCACCCCTTCCATGCCGTGGATGGCGTGATCGCCGAACAAACTGGCCTTCCAGCCACCGAAGGAATGGTAGGCGACCGGTACCGGGATCGGTACGTTGACGCCGACCATGCCGATGTTCACCGACTGCGTGAAATCACGCGCCGCGTCGCCGTCGCGGGTAAAGATGGCGGCGCCGTTGCCGTATTCGTGGCTGATCACCAGTTCCTTGGCTTCCTCGTAGGATTTGGCGCGTACCACGGACAGCACCGGACCGAAGATCTCGTCCTTGTAGACGGACATGTCCGGCGTCACCCGATCGATCAGGGTCCCGCCGACGAAGTTGCCGTTCTCGTAACCCTGCAAGGTGAGACCGCGACCATCGACGACGATCTCCGCGCCGGCGGCGGCGCCCTCATCGATGTAGCGTTCGATGCGCGCCTTGGCGTCGGCGGTGATGACCGGGCCCATTTCCGCCGACGGATCGGTGTAGGGGCCGACCTTCAACGCCTGCACCCGGGGTGCCATCCGTTCGACGAAGGCGTCGCCAGCCTCGTCACCGACGGCAACGGCGACGGACACCGCCATGCAGCGCTCGCCGGCGGAACCGAATGCCGCGCCGACGGCGGCATCGACGGCCTGACCCATGTCGGCGTCAGGCATGATGACCATGTGATTCTTGGCACCGCACAGCGCTTGCACCCGCTTGCCGGCGGCGGCGCCGGTTTCATAGATGTAACGGCCGACGGCGGTGGAGCCGACGAAACTGACGGCGCCGATGGTGGGATCGGAGAGAATGGCGTCGACCGCTTCCTTGTCACCGTTGACCACGTTGAGCACGCCATCGGGCAGCCCGGCCTCGCTCAATAGTTCGCCGAGGCGAAGGCCACATGAAGGGTCACGTTCCGACGGTTTAAGAATAAACCCGTTGCCGCAAGCCAACGCCACCGGAAACATCCACATGGGCACCATGGCCGGGAAGTTGAACGGCGTGATGCCGGCACACACGCCGACGGGCTGACGCACGGCATAGCTGTCGACGCCGCCCGCGACGCCTTCCGAATAGTCGCCTTTCAGCAGATGCGGGATGCCGCAGGCGAATTCCACAACCTCGAGTCCGCGGGTGATCGAGCCCTTGGCGTCATCAATGGTCTTGCCGTGCTCGGACGACACCCGCTCAGCCAGGTCGTCCATATTTTCCTTTAGGAGGCGGCGGAATTCGAACATCACCTGCGCGCGCTTGGCCGGCGGCGTCGCCGCCCACGCCGGCTGTGCGGCGGCGGCCGAGGCAACGGCGCCGCGCAGTTCTTCGGTCGATGCCAGGGGCACCCGGCGGATGACCTCGCCCGTCGCCGGATTGAACACATCGCCCATGCGACCGCTGGTGCCCTTGACCCGCTGGCCATTGATGTAGTGATAAAGGTCCTCGGTCATAATCGGTGCTTCCTGGGTTTATCGGGGCGCGAAAACTGCGCGCCCATGCTTCCGTTCTGTATATGAAACGCCACCCGCCGGAGCAACGGCACGATCAAGCTCGGCAGGAAAACGGCCGCTTGGCCGCTAGAATCCCTCCTCCTTGTCGACCTGTCCGAGCGGCGGAAGGCCGTCGCGGTAGCGGCCGAGATTGTCGATAAAGCGTTCGATATTGCGCTGGGCACGGAACTGGCTGGCGCCCGCCGTGTGGGGCGTCATCACCACGTTCGGATAGTCCCACAGCGGATCATCGGCGGGCAGCGGTTCGACATCCGTGACGTCTAGACAAGCACCGAGTAGCCGGCCCGAATTAAGCGCGCGGCAAAGCGCCGACGGATCGATCAACTCGCCACGGCAAACGTTGACCACGACGGCACCGTCCTTCATGTGGCCAAAGGTATCGTCATTGAGGATGGAGCGGGTCTTCGGCGTGTGCGGCAGGCCGAGCGCGACCACGTCGGACGCCGCCAGCATGTCGTTCAGTGCATCAAGCGGCTCGACCACGGCGACCTCTGGCGTCGGCGAAAAGTCATAGGCATCGATGGCGCGCGCGGTCATGCCGAAGGCGGCGGCGCGGCGCGCCAGATGGCGGCCCGTGGAACCGAAGCCGATGATACCGATGGCTAGGCCGGTCAGCTCGAACTCCTTGCGGCGGTATTCGACTCGGTTGGCCCACGAGTCCCTGCCGTCGCGCAGGGCGGTGGCGATCTGGCGGCTCAATGCCAGCAACAACCCCATGGCGTGATCGGCGAGGTGACTCCCGACGGCGCCCTTCTCGCAGCTCAACACCACGTCACGGCGCATCATATCCGGAAACAATAGCTTATCGACGCCCGACGACGCCGCTTGCACCCATTTCAGCTTTGGCGCGCTGGCCATGATTTCCGGCGTGATGGTACCGAAGATAATTTCCGCATCGGCGGCCATGTCCGGCGTCACGTCGGTCCATTCGGCGATCGTGATGACGGCGTTGTGTCCCGCCGCCGACCGCATCGCCGCGACATGGTCGTCCGTGAGGCCAATCAGGGTAACCGACTTGGCGATGAGGATGTTCATGATTGCGGACCCGCCGATGGATTTATGCGGTGTAAAAACTAACGGGCCGCCCCTGATGAGCCAAGGGCGGCCCGGAATGTCGTACGCGTTTGGCGACGGCTGCCGTCAGACCACTTTCAAGGTCTCGCGGATACCTTCAACGATTTGATCGACTTCTTCGTGGCCGGCGATGAATGGCGGCGCGATGATGCCGTTGTCACCGGTGAACTTGATGTGCACGCCATTGTTAAACAACTGCTTCTGGAAGGCGCCGCCGCGGGCGCCGGGGGCGGCACCCGGGGTCAATTCGACCGCCGCCATCAGGCCGTAACCGCGGATGTCGTAGACACCCGCCTCGTCCCGCAGCGAATAGACCTTCTCCAGGAAATATGCCGACAAGTCCGCGGCCTTCTGGAACGAGCCTTCCTCATCGTAGATTTTCTGCGTCGCGATACCGGCGGCGCAGGCCGCGGGATGGCCGGAATAGGTGTAGCCGTGGAAGAACTCGATGGCGTTTTCCGGCGCCGCTTCGGTGATGGTTTCGTAGACCTCGTCGCGCACGGCGACGGCGCCCATCGGCTGACAGCCGTTTGTCAGCGCCTTGGCCATGGTCATGATGTCCGGGACAACGTCAAACGCCTGCGACGCAAAATTGTGGCCGAGTCGGCCGAAACCAGTGATGACTTCGTCGAACACCAACAGGATGCCGTGCTGATCACAAATTTCGCGCAGCCGTTCCAGATAGCCCTTCGGCGGCACCAGGCAGCCGGTGGAGCCGGCGATCGGTTCGACGAACACGGCGGCGATGGTGGAGCCGCCATAGGTTTCACAGAACCGCACCAGATCTTCCGCCATCTCGGCGCCGGTTTCCGGCTGGCCAACGGTAAAGCGCTGTTCCGGCGTCCAGGTATGGCGCATGCAGACAACGCCGGGCATGACGCCGGAAAACGTCTCGCGGTTCTTGACCATGCCGGACAGACTGACGCCGCCGATGTTAACGCCGTGGTAGGCCCGTTCACGCGATACGAAGCGCGTGCGCTGCCCGTCGCCGCGCGCCCGGTGATAGGCCATCGCCATCTTCAACGCGGTATCGATCGATTCCGAACCGGAGTTGGTGAAGAACACGTGATTGATCGGCTCCGGCGTGAGGCGGGCGACACGCTGCGCCAATTCAAACGAGCCAGGCGTGCCGATCTGGAACGGCGGCGCATAGTCGTTTTCTAGCAATTGTTGGTGAACGGCGTCGGCGATTTCCTTGCGACCATGCCCTAACGGAACGCAGAACAGACCCGACGAACCGTCCAGCACGCGGCCACCCTTGTGGTCGGTATACCAGACGCCTTCACCCTTCACGATGATGCGCGGATCTGCCTTGAAGTCCCGGTTGCCGGTAAACGGCATCCAGTGCTGCTCCAGATTATTGGCGGTGAATTGCATGGACGTCTCTCCCCTTTAAGGGTTGGAATTGTTCGGTGAAGATCGCGTGGGCGCATGACAAAGGCGGGCACACCCTTGTGGCCCCGTTTTCATTGCCGCTATCCTATGCCATCCGCGCCCATAAACCATAGGGCCAGAATGTTTTTTTGCGTGAGGCCAGGAGGCCAGGACGTGCGCGAAAGCCTGTTTCATCTGTCGCAGGACCGTCACACCAGTATCCAATCGCGTATTCGCGAGATGTTGGTGTCGGCCATCCTCGACGGCCGGATGACCAGCGGCGAGGCATTGCCATCGAGCCGCCGCATGGCCCAAGTCCTGGGCGTTTCTCGCAACACGGTGGTGCTGGCCTACCAGGAACTGGTCGCCGACGGCTATCTGGTGGCGCGGGAACGATCCGGTTTCTACGTCAACGATGAGATCGACGCGGCGCGCCCCACCCGCGATGACGATGATGCCGCCCACGTCAAGGCGGCGCCGGACTGGGCGAGCCGTTTCCGGGTCCGCCCGGGCGAGTTGGAAAGTTTCGAAAAACCGCTAGATTGGCAGGAATTTCCGTATCCGTTCATCTATGGCCAGGTCGATCAGGCCCTGTTCCCCATCGCCGCCTGGCGGGAATGCAATCGTCAGGCGCTGGGCCGCAAGTGGATGGACGTGTGGACCCGCGACAACCGCTCCACCGACGACCCCATGTTGGTCAGCCAGATCAAGAGCCGCATCTTGCCGCGCCGCGGCATTCACGCCGACGATGACGAAATCCTGATCACCATGGGCGCGCAAAGCGCGCTCTACATCATCGCTAGCCTGCTGGTCACGCCCGAGCACCGGGTGGCGACCGAGGACCCGGGCTACCCGGACCTGCGCCACATCTTCCAACTGCGCACACCGCATATCCGCCCGATTCCCGTCGACGAGGCCGGCCTGCCGATTGATGACAGGTTGGCCGACTGCGACTATGTCTACGTGACGCCATCGCACCAGTGCCCGACCACGGCGACACTGCCGATGGAACGCCGGCAGGCGTTGCTGGCCCGCGCCACCGAACATGATTTCGTCATCATCGAGGACGACTACGAGTTCGAGACGAACTATTTGGGCGCACCGACACCGGCGTTGAAGTCGCTCGATCACAATGACCGGGTGGTCTATATCGGCAGCCTGTCGAAGACCCTGTTTCCGGGGCTGCGGCTCGGTTTCATGGTTGGTCCACGTGAGATGATCCGCGAGGCGCGCGCCCTGCGCCGCCTGATGCTGCGCCATCCGCCGACCAACAACCAGCGCACGGCGGCGTTGTTCCTCGCCCTCGGCCATCACGATTCACTGATTCACCGCATCAACCGCGCCTACAAGGAACGCTGGCAGCGGCTCGGCGAGGCCTTGGAACGCCATCTGCCCGACGCGGCGCGGCCGTCCACATTCGGCGGCACCAGCTTCTGGGTGCGCGGCCCCGAGCGCCTCGACAGCGAGGTCCTGGCCGAGGCGGCGCGCGCCGAGGGCGTGCTGATTGAGCCCGGGCGGTTGATGTTCGCCGGCGACGACCCACCGCGAAATTATTTCCGCCTCGGGTTTTCCTCCATCCCGGTGGAGCGCATCGAACCGGGCGTTGAGATATTGGCCGGCGTCATCGGTAAATTATCAGCCTAGGCGCGGCGCCGCGATGACCCGTTGGCCTAGTGAATAGGCACCATCTGGCCCTTCCGTCGTGGCGCGGCATGTAGCATGTTCGGGGACTGGTTTTTCCCCAACTTCGGGGGGGTGCGAGCGGCAGAAGTGATTGCCGCCCGCACCGCCTTTTTTCGGTTTTCGGTGCAACGCGCGGGTCCGATAACTCGTGTCCGCATAACGCTAGTGAAATGGCCCATCAAAAAGGAATGACGGCGATGTTGATCGGTGTCCCCAAGGAGATCAAGAACCACGAATATCGCGTCGGCATGACGCCGACGAGTGTGCGCGAAGCCATCCACCACGGCCATCAGGTCGTCGTCGAGACTCAGGCGGGTGCCGGGATCGGCGCCGGTGACGAGGTCTACGCCGAGGTCGGCGCCTCGGTCGTCGACACGGCGGCGGAGGTCTTTGCCACCGCCGACATGATCGTCAAGGTAAAGGAACCGCAGGCCGGCGAACGCAAGATGCTACGCGAGGGTCAGATTCTGTTCACCTATCTGCATCTGGCACCGGACCCGGAGCAAACCAAGGACCTGATTGAGTCAGGCGCCATCTGCATTGCCTACGAAACGGTCACCGATTCGATAGGCGGCTTGCCGCTGCTCTCCCCCATGTCCCAGGTGGCGGGGCGGATGTCGATTCAGGCCGGCGCCCATTGCCTTGAGAAAGAAGCCGGTGGCCGTGGCGTGCTGTTGGGCGGTGTACCCGGTGTGCCGCCAGCAAAGGTGGTCATCATCGGCGGTGGCGTAGTCGGCGAGAACGCGGCCTACATGGCGGTCGGCCTGGGCGCCGACGTCACCATTCTGGATCGCAGCGTCGCCACCATGCGGGCCCTGGTGGTGCGTTTCGGGCAATCCATCAAGACCATCTATTCGACGGCGCTGGCCATCGAAGAGGAAGTGCTGAAAGCCGATCTGGTGATCGGCGCGGTTCTGGTGCCGGGGGCGGCGGCGCCGCGTCTGGTGACGCGCGAGCACGTGTCCGCCATGAAGCCGGGTTCGGTGCTGGTCGATGTCGCCATCGATCAGGGCGGCTGCTTCGCAACCTCGAAGGCGACCACCCATTCCGACCCGACCTACATCATCGATGATGTAGTCCATTATTGCGTCGCTAACATGCCGGGTGCGGTATCGCATACCTCCACCTACGCGCTCAACAACGTCACCCTGCCGTTCACGCTTTCCATCGCCGACCGGGGTTATAAGGCGGCATTGAAACGCGACCCGCATTTGTTGGCCGGGCTCAACGTGCATCGGGGTGCCGTGACCTACGAGGCGGTGGCGAACGATCTCGGTTACGATTTCGTCGATCCGATGACCGCGATCGGTGGATAGAAATTCGTCTAAATATCGTTTTTCGAGACACTATGTCCTGAAACTTGACAATATGTCGAAGTAACGCCATATTGCACGAAGCGTCCTGTTATAAGGAATATGATTCTCAATATTGAGACTATCTGAAGTCTATATGCTGATTGAGCCGTGCCGGCGACGATCGCGAGGGAGAGATACGATGACCAAAATGACCACCGAAGAAGCCTTCATCAAAGTTCTGCAGATGCACGGCATTGAGCATGCCTTCGGTATTATCGGCTCGGCCATGATGCCGATTTCGGACTTGTTTCCGAAGGCCGGCATTACCTTCTGGGACTGTGCGCATGAAGTCTCCGGCGGCATGATGGCGGATGGCTACACCCGCTCCACCGGCAAGATGTCCATGGCGATCGCGCAGAACGGCCCCGGTATCACCAACTTCGTCACCCCCATCAAGACGGCCTATTGGAACCACACGCCGATGCTTCTGGTGACGCCGCAGGCGGCCAACAAGACCATGGGCCAGGGCGGTTTCCAGGAAGTCCAGCAGATGGCGCTGTTTGAGGAAATGGTCTGCTACCAGGAAGAAGTCCGCGACGCCAGCCGCGTCGCCGAGGTGCTGAACCGGGTCATCGAACAGGCACGGCGGGGCTCCGCCCCGGCGCAGATAAATATGCCCCGTGATTACTGGACCCAGGTCATCGATATCGAATTACCGCAGGTGATCAAGATCGAACGGCCGGCCGGTGGCAGACAGGCCATCGCCGAAGCCACCGCGCTGCTGGGGGCGGCCAAATTCCCGGTGATCCTCAACGGTGCCGGCGTGGTGCTGTCGGGCGGCATCGACGCCACCAGGGCGCTGGCCGAAAAACTCAGCGCGCCGGTCTGCTGCGGTTACCAGCACAACGATGCCTTCCCGGGTTCGCATCCGCTGTTCGCCGGCCCGCTCGGCTACAACGGTTCGAAAGCCGGTATGGAACTGATTTCCAAGGCCGATGTGGTGTTGTGCCTGGGCACGCGCCTCAACCCGTTCTCGACGTTGCCCAGTTACGGCATCGACTACTGGCCAAAGGATGCCAAGATCATCCAGGTCGACATAAACGCCGACCGCATCGGCCTGACCAAGAAGGTCGACGTGGCCATCCAGGGAGACGCCAAACTGGTCGCCGAACAGATCCTCGCACAACTGCCGGCCGATGCCGGCGAGGCCGGCCGCAAGGAACGCCTCGACCTGATTTCGACCACCCAGTCACGCTGGTTGCAGACACTGTCCTCCATGGACCACGAAGAGGACGATCCCGGCACCACCTGGAACGAACGCGCGCGCAACAAACGCCCCGATTGGCTGAGCCCCCGCAAGGCATGGCGCGCCATTCAGGCTTCCCTGCCGCGTGATGCCATCATCTCGTCGGACATCGGCAACAACTGCGCCATCGGCAACGCCTATCCGACGTTCGAGAAGGGCCGCACGTACCTGGCCCCGGGCCTGTTCGGTCCCTGCGGCTACGGCTTCCCGTCCATTCTGGGGGCGAAAATCGGCAACCCTGATACCCCCGTCGTCGGCTTCGCCGGTGACGGTGCCTTCGGCATTTCCATGAACGAAATGACCGCCTGTGGCCGCGACGAATGGCCGGCCATCACCATGGTCATCTTCCGCAACTACCAATGGGGCGCGGAAAAGCGCAACACCACTCTGTGGTACCACGACAACTTCGTCGGCACCGAACTGGACATGGATGTGCAGTACGCCAAGATCGCCGAAGCCTGTGGTCTCAAGGGCGTGCAGGTGACGACCATGCAGGAACTCACCGATGCGCTGGCGGCCGCGGTCAAGGCACAGATGGAGGACGGCGTAACCACCTTCATCGAGGTCATCCTGAACCAGGAACTGGGCGAGCCGTTCCGCCGCGATGCCATGAAGACGCCGGTCGAGGTCGCCGGTATCGACATCAAGGACATGAAGCCGCAACAGGGCGCCGTCTGACCGTCGGTCTCCTGACCCCGCGGCAATCATCGACGACGAAGGGCCGGGCGGCAAATCGCTTCCCGGCCCTTTGTTATTTTAGTCTCAATCGACGAGGATACCCGGCATGTTGAGCGATACGCCCCATGAGGTTCCCGCCAGATTGTTGGAACGCGCCAAGGATATGGCCCGCGTCGGCATGGCCATCGCCGGCGCCGACCATCCGGTGGCGCTGGAAAGCGCGCGTCAGGCGTCCGACGCGGGCTTGATCGACCCAGTACTGGTCGGCGACGCGGCCGACATCCGCGCCGTCGCCGATACCATCGGCTGGGAGCTTGGCGACGTGCGCATCGTCGACGCGGCGGGCGACCGCAAGGCCTCGGAGACCGCCGTGGCGCTGGCCCGGGGGCACGAAGTGGCGTCGCTGATGAAGGGCCACGTCCACACGGATGCCCTGATGGCCGCCGTGGTGGCGCGTGAAACGGGGTTACGCACGGGCCGGCGTCTCAGCCACGTTTTCCACATGACCGTGCCGGCCAGCGAACGGGTGCTGATGATTACCGACGGCGCCGTCAACGTGGCGCCTGACGAAGGCGTCCTGATCGACATCGCCCAGAACGCCATCGACATGGCCCTCGCGCTCGGCGTCGACATGCCCAAGGTGGCGATGCTGTCGGGCACCGAATCCGTGATCAACGCCATGCCGTCGAGCGTCATCGCCGCCAATGTGGTGCGCCGCGCCAAGGCCGGCGAAATCACCGGCGCCCTCGTGGAAGGCCCGTTCGCCTTCGACAACGCGGTGTCGCCGGAAGCAGCGCGCATGAAGGGCATCGACAATCCGGTCGCCGGCAATGCCGACATCCTGGTCGTACCCAACATCGAAATGGGCAACGGCCTGTTCAAGATGCTGGTTTATTTCCGATCCGGCCTCGCCGCCGGCGTGGTCATGGGCGCGCGGGTGCCGATCGTGCTGACATCGCGCGCCGATCCGCCGGAAGCCCGCCTCGCCTCCGCCGCCGTGGCGGCCATCATCGCCGCCGCGAGCGGCGACGCGGATTAGTCGTAATTGCGGCCGGCCCGCGGCCGATAGCGCGGCAGGGTCCAGCCCCGGGCAATGGCACCGGCCCTGAGCGCGAAGCCAGTAGCGATGCCGATCCCGGCGGCCGGGAATGCCGATAATTCAAGGCCGCGTGCCGCCAAATAGGCCGCCGCCGCGGCCAACGCGGCCGTGGCGTAAATTTCCGGCTTCAGCATCAGCGGCGCTTCCTGGCTGACCACATCGCGGATGACTCCGCCGAAGGTCGCCGTCATGACCCCCATCGCCAGCGCCGGGAATGGCCCGACCCCGGCCTTGTAGGCAATGTGCGCGCCAAGGACGCCGTAGGCGGCGAGCCCCAACGCATCCATCCACAACAGCACCACGTATCGTCGCTGCACCAGGTGCGCGGTCACATAGAGCAACGCGGCGATCACCAGGCAAACGACAAGATAGGTCTGATCAACGATCCAGAACACCGGCCGGCCAAGGATGAGATCACGCAGGGTGCCGCCGCCAATGCCGGTCAGCGTCGCCAGCAGACCGAAGCCGATGATGTCCATCTGCTTGCGGCTGGCAACCAGCGCCCCCGAGGCCGCGAACACCGCGACCCCGACCAGGTCGAGAAGCAAGGCCAGTGTCGGCAGCATGGCGTCAGGTCAACCGGCGACGGCACATGTCCATGAAGTGATGGTAGGCTTTCTCCGCCGCCGCCTCGTCATAGACCTCGCGCTCGGGAAAACAGAATCCGTGTTCGGTGCCCGGATGTACCTCCAGCACATAGTCCGTTCCGTGGGCGTCCAGTTCCGCGCGTAGGGTCGGGATGACGTAGTCGGGGACGGTGCCGTCGGATTCGGCGAAGCCGAAATACATTTCGCCGGTAATGTTACTCACCAGGCGATAGGCGGCGTCCTCCTTGGCGGTGACGATGCCGACGCCGTAGAGCGATGCATTGGCGGCAAACACATCCGGGAAGGTGCCGGCGGCGGCGGTGACGAAGCGGCCGCTCATGCAATAGCCGATGCTCGCCTTGGGGCCTGGTTTGACGACCTCCTCGCCGTCGAGGAACGCCAGGATCGCCCGCGTATCCTCCATCACTTGATCGTTCGACAGATGATCCATCGCCGTCCGCCAGATGGCGCGCGTGTTGGCGTCGCGGAACGGAAACCGCAGGATACCGAAACGATAGAACAGATCCGGCAGAATGACGTAATAGCCCTCGGCCGCCATGCGACGGGCCATGTCGTAGAGTTCCTCGCGGATTCCCGGCGCGTCCATGTAGAATACAATGGCGGGATACGGACCGTCGCCATCGGGCCAACAGGTGAACGTGGCAACGCTGCCGTCGGCGGTGGCGATATCGACGTGTTCTTCGTTCATGGCATCCTCTCGATAATGAATCGGGACCGTAGCCCACCGCCGCCGGTTTTCAAAGTGCCCCGCCTTCGGGCGTTCGGCGATTGCACGCGGCCGGGAATTGCCTGAAACTTCCGACCTTGAGGGAATGGCGCGGGGGGACACCGACATGTGCCGTTGGATGGCGTATATGGGCGAGGAAATCTTCCTCGACTCGCTATTGTTCGAAACGGAACATTCACTGGTCGAGCAGAGTCTGCATTCCACGCAAGGCCACGTGGCCACCAACGGTGACGGCTTCGGTCTCGGCTGGTACGGCGCGCGGGAATAACCCGGTCTCTACCGTGAAGTCCTACCGGCATGGAATGACAGCAATCTGCGCAATCTCGCCGAGCAAATTCGTTCCGGTTTTTTCATGGCCCACGTGCGCGCATCCACCGGCACTGAAACATCGCGCGTCAATTGTCACCCGTTCCGCCACGGTCGTTGGTTGTTCATGCACAACGGCGGTATCGGCGGCTACGCTCAGGTGCGCCGCCGCCTGGAAGGCATGATCCCCGACCATGTCTACCAGGACCGGCGCGGCACAACGGACAGCGAGTTGTTCTTTTACCTGCTGGCGCGCCACGACCTGGACAATGACCCGGCGGCTGCACTGGAAGCAACGGTGGGCGAGGTAACGGCGGTGATGAGCGAGGCCGGTATCGACGAGCCATTTCGCATGACCACCATGTTGAGCAACGGTACCACCGGCTACGCGCTGCGCCACTCCACCAATCCGGAACCGCCGAGCCTTTACTGGCAGGCCCGCCGCGATCATCTGATCATCGTCTCGGAACCGCTTGACGATGATGCCAGCGATTGGGAAACCGTACCACCGAGCCATATACTGATTACCGGCGGCCACGGTGATACCGCGCTCAGACCATTCCAGCCGCCAATACCATGATCACACCAAAGAGACGGACATCCCCATGACCACGCCAACCATAGCCGAAGCACTTGGAACCTGGGTCGCCGGCTTGACCATGGAAGCGGTCCCCGAACCGGCGCGTGCCGCCGCCCGGGATTGCCTGATCGACACCATCGGCGTCGCCTTCGCCGGGACCGGCACGCCAGCCTATGGCGCGGTCATGGAACTGGTCACGCATCTCTATGGGGAAGGGCCGCTGTCCGCCTGGGGCATCGATGGCGAATTCACCATCCCGGCGGCGGCATTGTTGAATGGCACGGCCGCGCATGCGCTGGATTTCGACGACACCTGTTACGCCGGTATCGTGCACGGCTCTGCCGCCGTCGCCCCCGCCGTGCTGGCCATGGCGGAAGCCACCGAGGCGACCGGCGAGGACGCCTTCGTCGGCTTTATCGCCGGGGTCGAAACCTGTTACGCGCTCGGTGCGGCGCTCGGTGACGAACTCTACTTCCGAGGCTGGTGGCCGACCGGGGTTCTGGGGTGCGTCGGCGCCGCCGCCGGTGTGGCGCGGGTGCTGGGAATGGACGCCGACTATACGGCACGCGCCATCGCCTATGCCGCCAGCCAGTCCGGCATTCCGCGCGCCATTCTCGGCACGCCGGCCAAACCGATTCTGTGCGGGCGTGCCGCGGAAGCCGGCGTCATCGCCGCCTCCCTGGCCGCCACCGGGGCGGGCGCGCCGATGGATGTGTTCGAAGGATCGACCGGCGTCGCCCAGGTCTTCAATAGCGGCACGCTCGACCGGACCGCCATCGACAGTGTCGGCACGATCTGGCGCCTAGTCGATCCGGGCATCGCCATCAAAGCCTATCCGTCCTGCTCGTCCACCCACGCGGCGACCAGCGCCGTCGCCGGCATCATGGCGGACGAGAAGCTGACTGGCGCGGACATCGCCAGCGTCGAGGCCCGGGTGACGCCACTGGCCGCCGTTCAGCTTGTGTTTGAGCGTCCGACGATCCTCGTCGAGGGGCAATTCTGCCTGCCGTTCACCATCGGCTGTCTGCTGGCGTACGGTCAATTCGGCGTCGCCGAATTGCGTGACGATATTCTCGTGGAACCCGCCCTGTTGGCGGCCATGGACAAGGTCACCATGACCACCCTGCCGGAGCCGCAGGAAGAATATGACGACGGTCCGGAAGGCGCCGTGGTCACCGTCACAACCACCGACGGGCGCCGTTTCGAGCGTCAGGTAAAGAAGGCCCCCGGCAATCCGGAAAATCCGATGCCGGCGGCGGATCGGGAAGCCAAGTTCCGTGCCTGCCTCGCCCATGTCGGCGCGGAACATCGCGGTGATGCGGTGCTCGCCGGCCTCAATGCCATCGCCGGCGTCTGATCATCCGATACGGATATCGGCGACCGCCCATGGCACCAACTGGGTGAAATCCGCATCCCGCATATCGCGCAAGGCCTCCAGCGCGCCGGTCGCCATGCGCTCGGCAAGGCCGCTCAGTTCGCCGGCGCGTGAGATCAAATAAAGCGTGCGGGTCATGCCGGGCCCCGGCAGCGGTAGCGCCTTGATACCACGCGCGCCGGCGCGACCGTGTGCCAGACAAAGCGGCGTCGATACCGCCCAGCCGAGGCCGCCGGAAACCATGGCGAAGACGTTTTCGGTGCCGTCGAATTCCATTGCCGGGGGCACGTTGAGGCCGAGGCTCAGCAAATAGGCTTCGATCTGCGCGCCGATCATGGAGCGCACGGAGTAGCGCACCAGCGGCTGATTGCGCACCAGATCCTCCAGGCGCACGCGGTCGCCGGTGGCTCGTGCCAGGGTCTCCGGCACCAGCAGAATGAACGGCTCGGTGATCAGGGCGACCCGCTCGATCCCGGCGAGACCGGCCATGGCATCCGAGGTGACGATCGCGTCCAACCGCCGGCTGACCACCAGATCGGGACCCAAGTTGGGACTGATGCCGGCCCACACCGTGACATGGCGGGCCGAGCCCCGCAGCAGGCGGATCAATCGCGGGCCAACAGCGCCGGCGAAGGAATCAATCATGCCGAGGCGGATCTGCGGCAGTGTCGCCTCGGCAATATCGCGCACGCGCTCGCGCAGTTCGGCGCGCTCGGCGAGCAACCGTCGCGCACCGATGACCAGTTGATCACCGGCCGCCGTCGGTAGCATTGGCCGGGCGGCGCGGTCGACGACCTCGCCGCCGAGCGCATCCTCCAACCGTGCCACCGCCCGTGATACCGCCGATTGGGTCAACCCGAGTCGCCCGGCCGCCATCGTCATGCTGCCGTGCTCGGCGACGGCGAGAAAGATTTCCAGATTACGCAGGTCGAACGCGTCGGCGGTGCGAGGCAGTGAGGTCATAAAAGCCGTTCATCCAACATGAAAATGCATCACACACATAATTATCATGATTTTTTATCATGATCTGCCGAAGCCGCCAATAACGTGGGACAACAGTCGCGTTCGGCCCCGTTCGGGGCGGCCGACACCGCCGCAGCAATGCGGCGTCGCCCGGGAGGCGATCCAGAATGCGCTATTCAATCTTTACACTGGCGCGCAACGCGCTCAGTCATCACCAAAACTGGCCCAAGGCGTGGCGCAGCCCCGATCCCAAGCCGGAATATGATGTCATCATCATCGGTGGCGGCGGGCACGGATTGGCGACGGCCTATTATCTGGCCAAGCTGCACGGCATCACCAACGTGGCGGTGGTCGAAAAGGGCTGGCTCGGCGGCGGCAATACCGGACGCAACACGACCATCGTGCGCTCCAACTACGGCCAGCCGGGCAACACGGAATTCTACGAACATTCGGTGCGGCTGTGGGAAGGCCTTAGTCAGGACCTCAACTACAACGTCATGTTTTCGCAGCGCGGCGTCATCAATCTGGCTCATTCGGATGGCCAGATCGATGCCTTCCAGCGCCGCGGCAACGCCATGCGCCTCAACGGTATCGACGCGGTCTATATGACCCCCGCCGAGATCAAGGCGCGAGTGCCGCTGTTGGATATCTCGCGCAACACCCGGTTTCCCATCATGGGCGGCTTGTGCCAACCGCGCGGCGGCGTCGCGCGCCACGATGCGGTGGCCTGGGGTTTTGCGCGCGGCGCCGACGCGCGCGGCGTCGACATCATCCAGAACTGCCGAGTCACCGGCATCGACGTCGCCGGGGGCCGGGTCACCGGCATTCAGACCTCGCGCGGCGCCATCAAGGCGAAAAAGATCGGCATCGCCGTCGCCGGCCACTCCGGTCAGGTGGCGGCCATGGCCGGATTGCGCCTGCCCATCGAAAGCCATGTGCTGCAGGCCATGGTGTCGGAACCCATGAAGCCGTGCTTGGATACCGTCGTCACCTCAGGTGCCGCGCACATGTACGTCAGCCAGTCCGACAAGGGGGAATTGGTATTCGGCGGTGATCTGGATTTCTATAATTCCTATGCCCAGCGCGGCAACATGCCGCGCATCGAGGAAGTGACGCAGGCGCTGGTTACCATGTTTCCGGCGTTTCGCCGGGCGCGCATGATGCGCACCTGGGGCGGCATCATGGACATGTCCATGGATGGCAGCCCGATCATCTGCAAGACCGACATCGACGGATTCTACATCAACGGCGGCTGGTGTTACGGCGGCTTCAAGGCGACACCAGGTTCGGGTCACGTCTTTGCGCACACCATCGCCAACGACGCGCCGCACCGATGCAACGAACGCTTTACCCTCGACCGTTTCTTCAAGGGCACGGTGATCGACGAGGCCGGCGCCGGCCCGACGCCGAAGGCCCACTAGGGGAATGGACCCATGCTACTGATCCCCTGCCCCTGGTGCGGCGAACGCGCGCAGACGGAATTTTCCTACGAAGGCGATGCCACCGTCAGCCGCCCCGATCCGGCGACCGCCAGCGACGAGCAATGGCTCGACCATATTTATCTGCGCGACAATCCCATGGGTTTGCACGAGGAACTTTGGCATCACGTGGCCGGCTGCCGCCGTTTCTTCAAGGTCCGACGCAACACGGTGACGCATGAGATTTCCGGCTCGGCGGCGCCGACCGACGATATTCCGGAAGACGTGTCCGGAGACGCCTCATGAACGGCCAGCCCTTCCGCAATGACACTGGCGGCCGCATCAACCGCGCGACACCGCTGCGCTTCACCTTCAACGGTAGGATCTATGAGGGTTATCAGGGCGACACCCTGGCTTCGGCGCTGCTGGCAAATGGTGTTCGCCTGATCGGACGCAGCTTCAAATACCACCGGCCACGCGGCATCGTCGCCGCCGGCATTGAGGACCCAAATGCCCTGGTGCAGTTGGAAGACGGCGCGCGCACACAACCCAACATCCAGGCGACACGGATCGAACTGTACGACGGATTGGTCGCGCGCAGCCAAAATTGCTGGCCATCCGTCGGTTTCGACATCGGCGCGCTGAATTCCAAGTTCCACCGATTGTTCCCGGCCGGTTTCTACTACAAGACATTCATGTGGCCAGCCAAGCTGTGGATGTTTTACGAACACATTATCCGCAACATCGCCGGCATGGGCGAAAGCCCCGTCGAGGAAGACCCCGACCGCTACGGCCATCGCTATGCCCACGCCGACGTGGTCATCGTCGGCGCTGGTCCGGCCGGCCTGGCGGCGGCACAGTCGGCGGCGACTTCCGGCGCACGGGTGTTACTCGTCGATGACGGCGCCGAATTCGGTGGCAGCCTGCTCGGCCTCGACGCCAATGTGGCCGGCGGCCCGGCCGTGGATTGGATCGCCACGGTGACCGCCGCGCTGGCCGCGATGCCGAACGTGACCCTGCTGCCGCGCACCACGGTGACCAGCTATTACGATCACAACATGCTGGTCATGGCGGAACGGGTCGCCGACCACATGGCCGTGCCAGCCGCCCATCAACCGCGCCAGCGCCTGTGGCACGTGCGGGCAAAGGAAGTGGTGCTGGCCACCGGCGCCATGGAACGGCCGCTGGTGTTCGCCGACAACGATCGACCGGGCGTCATGCTGGCGTCCGCCGCGCAGGCCTACGCCAACCGCCACGGAGTGCGCGCCGGCGAACGCTGCGTCGTCTTCACCAATAACAATTCCGCCTATGTCGCCGCGCGCGATTTGTCGGCCGCCGGCATCGAGATCATGGCCATCGTCGACAGCCGCCGCGACGTGCCCAAGGGCGCCGCCGAAATGGCATCGGCCGTGGGCATTGGCATCCTCGCCGGCCACGTGGTGGTCAAGGCGCATGGCACCAAGGCGGTTCACGCGGTCACCGTCCAGGCGCTCGACGACGCCGGCGACCTGACCGGTGACACCCGCGACATCATTTGCGATCTGGTCGCCGTGTCCGGCGGCTGGGCACCGACGGTGCATCTCCATTCCCAGGCAAAGGGTGTCATCCGTTACGACGAAACCTTGACCACCTTCGTCGCCGACGCGGCAACGCAGCGTTCGCGCGCCGCCGGCGCCATCACCGGCGTCCTCGGGCTCGCCGATAGCCTCAAGGACGGGGCCACCGCCGGCGCCGAAGCGGCAGCGGCGGCCGGATTCGACGGCGCTAAGACCGATACACCGACGGCCGTCGACGACCTGGCCCTCGACATCGAGCCCCTATGGGCGGTACCGCACATGCACCATGATCACGGCAAGCGTTTCGTCGATCATCAGAACGACGTGACGGCGGAAGACGTGGCCCTGGCGCATCGGGAAAACTATATTTCGGTCGAGCATCTGAAGCGCTACACCACCCTCGGCATGGGCACCGACCAGGGGCGCACCTCCAACATCAACGGCCTCGCCATCATGGCGACGTTGCGGGGCGAGGACATTCCGACGGTTGGCACCACCACATTCCGTCCACCCTTCACCCCGACCCCGCTCGGCACCATCGCCGGCCCGCACTTCGGCATGCATTATCACCCGACCCGGCGCTCGGCCATGCACGCTTGGCATCAGGCCCATGGCGCCTCCTTTGTCAACGCCGGACCGTGGTTGAGGCCGGAAGCCTATCCGCGCGCGGGCGAAAACGTGATCCAGGCACTGCGGCGTGAAGCTAAACACGTGCGTCACCATGTCGGCATCGCCGATGTGTCGACCCTCGGTAAGATCGACCTGCAGGGTCCGGACGCGGTCGAGTTCCTCAACCGAGTCTACATCAATTCGTTCACCAAGCTCGCGGTCGGCAAGTGCCGCTATGGTCTGATGCTGCGCGAGGACGGCTTCCTCTATGATGACGGCACGGTGACGCGCATCGCCGACGACCGCTTTATGGTCACCACGACCACGGTGCACGCCGGCAGCGTCATGCGGCATCTGGAATATTATCATCAGGTGGTGTGGCCGGAGTTGGACATTCACATGGTCTCCGTTACCGAGGAATGGGCGGCCATCGCCATCGCCGGACCGGACAGCCGCCGCGTGCTGGAAAAAATCACCGACGACATCGACGTCTCGAATGAGGCCTGCGAGTTCATGGGCTTCCGTCAGGGCACCATTTGCGGCGCGCCGGCGCGGCTGTTCCGCATCAGCTTCTCGGGCGAGCTGGCCTATGAGATCAACGTGCCGGCGGACTATGGCCAGGATGTGTGGACCGGCCTGTTGGATGCCGGCACCGAGTTCGACATCATCCCCTACGGCACCGAGGCCATGGGCGTCATGCGGATCGAGAAGGGCCACATCGTCGGTGGCGAGATCAGCGGCCGCGCCACCGCCGGCGATCTCGGCTTCGAAAAACTGTTGGCAAACAATAAGCCCGACTTCATCGGCAAGCGGGCCGCCGCCCGTACCGCGTTGATGGCGCCTGATCGCCAGCAACTGGTCGGCCTGATTCCGGTCGATCGCCGGACGCGCATTCCCCGTGGTGGCAAGATCGTCGAGGACCCGGCGGCGCCCACGCCGATCACCGCCATCGGTGAGGTCACGTCAAACTGCTACAGCCCCAATCTGGGCCATCCCATCGGCCTCGCCATCGTCGCAGGTGGCCGTCAGCGCCACGGCGAGGTGGTGTACGCCCATTCGCCGCTGACCGAACAAACGGTGGCCTGCGAGATTACCCATCCCATCTTCATCGATCCGCAAGGGGAGCGTCTCCGTGGCTGATCCGGCAATCAGACGATCCGCCCTTGATGGCATTATTGTCGCGGGCACGTTCGGCGCCGCCGCCGATGACGGCACTCCCGGCGTGACCATCACCGAACGCCGGCCGCTGACCCTGGTTCATGTCAGCGTCCGCGACGGCGACCGCGACACGATCACGGCGGTCAATGGGGCGGCTGGCGTGGCGCTGCCCGAAACCTCCGGAATGGCGGCGGTGTCGAGCAATGTCCGCGCCCTATGGCTGGCGCCCGGGCGCTGGCTGCTGTCATCGGAAACGACGAATAACCTCGCCGGGGATATCAGCGGTGCCGCGCCCGGCGCCGCGATCAACGATGTCTCGTCGGGGCGGACGGTGCTGCGGCTGGCCGGTCCCCACACGCGCGACGTGCTGGCGTCTGACTGTCCGCTCGATCTGCATCCGAGTGCCTTCGGCACCGGCCATGCCGCCGTTGGCCTGATTGGCCACTTCAATGTGGTCATTGATTGCATCGACGAAGAAGTGTTCGACGTTTATGTGGCGCGCGGCTTTGCCGCCGACTTTTGGCACTGGCTGACCGAAGCAGCCGCCGAATGGGGCTATCGGGTCGACGCCTAGGGTTTCCGCTCGGCACAGATCGCCGAAAACGTCGCCATATCCACGTTGCATCCGCTGAGCACGTTGACCACCACGTCGCCGAGATCCCCGATGCGATTCGTCAGCAAGGCCGCCGTGCCCGTGGCGCCACCGCCTTCGGCAATTAGGCGATCGTTCCAGTAAAGCCAGGCCATGGCGTCGGCGATTTCATCCTCGCTGACCAGCACACTGTCATCGACCAGCTCGCGCACCATGGGGAAACTCAGCCGGTTGTCGGCACCGAGGCCACCCTGCAAGGCATCGGCCAACGTCGGACTCTCGACGATATCGACCACGTGGCCGGCCTTCAGCGATTCATGCATGGCCGCGCCCTGCTCCATGGTCACGCCGACGACGCGGACCGACGGTTTCAATGCCTTGGCGGCGAGCGCAATACCGGCGATCAGGCCGCCCCCGGACAGCGGCACGATGATGCTGTCGACGTCGGGGCAATCTTGCAGGATTTCCATCGAAATGGTGCCCTGGCCGGCGATGACGGCGGCATCATCGAAGGGCGAAACCAGCACGCGGCCGGTTTCCGCCACCAGGTCCATCATGCCGGCTTCAGCCTCGTCCTGAGTAGCGCCGGTGACCCGCACGTCGGCGCCGAGGGCGCGGATGGCATCGACCTTGACCGCCGGTACCCCGGCCGAGACGCAGACCATGGCATCGATGCCCTGGTCCTTCGCCGCATAAGCGATGCCGCGCCCGTGGTTACCGCTGGAAAAGGTAATGACGCCGTGCCGGCGCGCCTCGTCGTTCAGTGTCATCAGCGCGTTAAATGCACCGCGCAGCTTGAAGGCACCGGTATGCTGCATGGCTTCGATCTTGTGATAGACCCGCCGGCCGGTGGCGTCCGACAGCCCCGGCGAATGCCGCAACGGCGTGCGCACAACGCGGCCGCGAATACGCTCGGCGGCGGCATGGACATCATCGATGGAGGGATAGGGTACGCTCATCGGACGGGCAGTCTATCGATCACCGCCTAGAAAGGCACGGCTCGGTCCGGTGGCGGCATGATCGTCGTGCGCTTCATGATGCGTTCCGCCGCCGGGTCGAATTCGCCGCGCCGGTGCATGGTCGAGGCGTTATCCCACATGATCGCATCGCCAAGCCGCCACTGGTGTTCGTAGACGAACTCAGGCCGGACGATCCACGCGAACAACTCGTCAAGCAAGGCTCGGCTCTCCGCCTCGTCGAGACTATCGATGGCCGCCGTCATGGCCGGGTCAACATAGAGCGCCTTACGGCCGGTCACCGGATGGGTGCGCACCACCGGGTGCAGCACATCCGGCGTGCGGTTGGTCTGCTCCTCGTTCGTCGGCTCGCTCCATTGGCTGTTGAAGTAACTGTATGATTGGCGAGCCTTGAGCGGAGCCAGACGCTGGCGCATGGCCTCGGGCAGTGCCTCATAGGCAACGGCAAGATTGGCGAAACAGGTTTCACCGCCCGACGGCGGAATCTTGAAGGCACAGAGCAAGGAGCCGACGGCCGGCTTATGCTGATAGATCTGATCGTGGTGCCAGCCGACCTCGTGGTCGCCGAGGATGCCGATCGCCGCCCCCTGCCGCGTGACGTTTGAGACAGTCAGCAGTTCTGGATAATCCGGATCTAGATATTCCTCGCGCACATGAATTTCGAGCTCACCAAATTGGCGCGAAAATCGAACCACGTCCGCCTCGCCCACCGTCTGGTCACGAAACAGCACCACACCGTTATCGTACCAAAGCCGCGCCACCTCGGCGACGATCGCCGCGTCCAAGGATGAATCGGCCATGTCGATACCGGATATCTCGACGCCGAAGCCAAGGGTCAGCGGCCGGGTTCGCAGGGTCATCTCAAACGCCTCCTCGACGCGGCAACGGCACCGCATCAAGGATTAAAGCGTCTGACCAACCTCCAGGGCAAGGGGGCTACGGGTTACTTCTTGCGAACCGGCCTTGCCTTCTGGGCCGCGGTGGCGATCTCGGCGAGACGGCCCATTTCCTGCGTATAAGCCTCGGCCGCGCTCTGCAGCCAGGTCTGTTGCAGCGTCGGCACCTCGGCGATGGTCTCGCATTGCGCCAAGTCGCGGCATGCCTCCAAGTTGGCCTGCGTGCGCGCGCTGGCGAAGCGGACCATTTCCGCGTTCAATTCGGCGAACGCCGTCCAGCAGGCCTGGCTGGCTTGCAGCATTTCATCCATGGCCGCGGTGTTCACCCCCGGAACGTTTTCCAAGCCGGCAAGGGCGAACGGCGTGGCGGCTGGACCGGTCTCTGTCTTGGTCTGTGCCAACATTTCCTCCTGCATTTTCCCCCTATGGTCATGGTGTAGCGGAAATCGCCACCGGCCGCGTTGACCCAGATCATGGGGCGACCGCCCTGCGGCGCGATTGCGGCCCTTCCCGCACCCTGGCACAATTGAACCCAGAGGGAGCGGCGCATGAGCGAGGACGAAATCGGTAAGATTCAGCGAATCCTGGCCAAGGATTTGTTCTTCGTCGCCGCCACCGAAAAATCCGGCACAACCTGGCTGCAATCGCTGATCGACGCGCACCCCAACGCCGCTTGCCGGGGCGAGGGCCAGTTCTTCACCCAGCTGGCGCCGAAACTGGCGACGGCGACGAACGAATACCATGCCTTCGTGACGCGGCTGAATAAGACGGTATTCGCCGAAACCGGCGGTTTTCCCCCCATCGATCGCCGGCACTATCGCTTCCTGGTGCGTAGCGCGGTCGCCCTGATGATGGCCGGCTACGGTGATCGACCGGATATCACGGCAGTCGGCGAAAAGACCCCGGGCACCATTCGCGCGCTTCCGCAAATGAAGGAACTATTTCCCGAAGCCAAGGTCGTGTTCATCCTGCGCGATGGCCGCGACGCGGCGGTGTCCGGCTGGATTCATCTGGTGCGCCAGTGGGGGCCGGAAAAGGGGCAAGAAAAACTCGAGAACTATGCCAAGCGGTTCGCCAGGATCTGGCGTCAAGATTATGAATCCGCCCACCGCTTCGCCGATGCCCACCCGGCGGATTTTCTCGAATTGCGTTACGAGGCGCTGCATGCCGATCCGCACCGGGAACTGTCGCACGTGTTCGCATTTCTTGGTCTCGCGCATGATGACGCGACGCTCGCCGGATGCGTCGAGGCGGCGTCCTTCGATAAATTGTCCGGCGGACGCGCGCGCGGGGAGGAGAATCGAGATTCTCAGTTTCGCAAGGGTATCGTCGGCGATTGGCAGAACCATTTCGACCAGGCCGCCATCGACGCCTTCAACGGCGGAGCCGGCGATCTACTGTGCGAACTCGGTTATGCCGACGCGGCGACTGTTCGTGAGGCCGAGGGATGAACGCCAAGGCGAAATCCGATAACGCACCCAACCCCAAGCCGGCCCCACCGAGCACTGAACGGGTCCGTCAGGCGTTAGCGGACGAGGAATTTCTCGACGCCCTGCGCGTGGCGCGGCGACTTGTCGAGGCGACCGACGGCACGCCCGACGTGGTCGAGGCGCACACACTGCATGCCCGTGCCGCGCGTCATCTGGGCCGCGTCGCCGAGGCGCAGCAAGCGATCAATGCGGCCCTGACGACGGCTGGCGATATTGACAACGCCGACCTTGGGGATACCCATGTGGAACAAGCCTATATCCTGCGCAATACCCGCGACCGGGACGCTGCCCTGGCCGAGGTCGAGGCCGTCCTCGCCGCCGCACCCGACCACGTGGGCGCGCAATACCTGCAAGGGGTATTGCTGCAGGAACTGAAACGGGTCAACGATGCGCTCATTGCCTTCGATCGCACCCTCGCCCTCGATCCGGGTCATCTAATGGCGCTGAGCCTGAAAGGGGTCGCCCTGCGTGGCGAGGGGCGCATGGAGGACGCGGTTGCCGCCTTCGAACAGGCTTGCGCGGTGGCGCCCGACGACCTGCCGGCGCGCAATGCCCTGGTGACGACACTGGAAACAATGGGCCGGCGAGACGACGCGCTGTCGCACGGCCTAACGGCGCTGGAAGCCAAGGACCGGCGCGCCTTCGCGGAATTCAAGAAGGCACCCTATCGCGACCTGAGCCTCGATCTGACGGCGGCGGACAAGCCGTTCGACGCCAAGAAGCGGGCACGCAATGTCATCGCGTTTTCCTTGTGGGGGGATGACCCGATCTATGTCCATGGCGCCGTCGTCAACGCGCGCATCGCGCCGCATATCTATTACGGCTGGCGCTGTCGCTTCTATTGCGATCGCACGGTTCCCGCCAACGTGATCAAGGAGTTGCGCGAACAGGGCTCGGAGGTGGTTTTCATTGATGATCCGAAGCTGCAGCGCCTGCGCCCGCTATGGCGCTTCTTCGCCTCGGACGATCCCAACGTCGACCGCTTCATCTGCCGCGACGCGGACTCGCGCCTCAACGCCATGGAACTGATCGCCGTCGACGACTGGATCAAATCGGCCAGGCCGTTCCACATCATGCGCGATCATCCCTACCACATGGAATTGATTCTCGCGGGCATGTGGGGCGGCATCGCCGGCGTACTGCCCAACCTGCAGCGCCTTGCCACGTCGACGCCGAAATTCATGCGTAACCGCTGGTCCGATCAGGAATTTCTGCGCGACGCGGTATGGCCGCTTATTAAGACCAACGCCCTGATTCACGATAGCTATTACCGTCACGCCGGCGCCATCGATTTTCCGCCCTACTGCCGCCTGCCCCGTCCCGTCCACGTTGGCGGCGCGGTCAAGGCCATGAAGCCGTTCGCCGGATAAACGGCGGCACGGAAACCACCTCTTAACCACTTCCGGGTATGCTTTTCGCCTCTCATGACGGGCACCTGTCCAGGAGGTTGAGATGGCCAAAGGCAAGGAAACCAAGGACGACCAGGACGACGTCGCCGAGGAGATCACGGTCACGCCGCCGATCGTCGACGGCGATACGCATGCCGAGTTGCGCATGCTTTACGTCGAATCGACGGACACCCTGCGTTTCGTCAAGAGCCACCAGTGGAAAACGGTCGGCGCCACGCTGATCACCTTTCTCGGTCTGGTCATCATTGCCGCGATCACCAAGGCGGGACCGGATCTGACCAACAAATTGATGGCCCTGACAATCCTGATGTCCTGCGCGGTCGTGTTCACACTGATCATCTACCAGTTATGGATGTACAATGAACTCGCCAAGCTGGACCACATGCAGCGCTATTTCTCCAGCGCCTTCAAGGACGTGCGCGCCATCAAGTCGCGCCGCGAGGGCAATATCCACCGCTACACGCTGCTGATCTTCATGACCATCCTCATCGCCCTCGGCGCCACCGTGGTCCACCTGGCGTTCCAGCGGATTATTCTGTTGTGAGGGTGGACGCCTAAACCACCAACGTCAGCCCCGAGACCGCTAGCATGGCGAGGACGAGGCGGCGGAACAGGGCTTCGTCGAGGCGGCGGTAGAGGGCGAGGCCGGCAGACATGCCGACGAGGATGGCCGGCACGCCCCAGAGGAATCGTTCCACCGTTTCCATGGTTACCAGGCCGACCCAGGCCATGGCGGCGAGAGAGAACACGTGCATCAGCAGGATGTAGGGCTGGCTTACGCCGCGCGCCTCGCGTTTGGGCCAGCCGCGCAGGGCACACCACACCGCCGGCACGGCGCCCGACATGCCGGCGAGGCCACCGAGCACACCGCCGACGCCGCCGACCATCGCGTCGAGCAGCCTGCCGCCGCTCTTCATGGTCGGCGGATCGCGCAGAGCCAACAACCCGACACCATAGACCAGCAAAAGCCCGCCGACGGCGAGGCGAAACGGTTCGGCATCGATCCGCGCCAGCAGCCAGGTGCCCAGCGGCACGCCGAGCGCGCCAAGGCCGATGAACGGCGCCAGATGACGGAAATCCAGATCGCGAAAGAGCCGCGCCAACCCGATCAGATGAACCAGCAATCCGGTCATGACAATCAGCGGCGCCGCTTCCGCCGGCGCGAAGAAATGCAGCCACACGGCGGCCGCCACCAGGGCGTCGCCGAAACCGGCGGCTCCGACGACGAAGGCGGCGAGAAAGGCCCCGGCCATGATGATGGCGATCTCGAACGGCATGCGACTGCGATGAACCTTCCTTGATGGCGCCTCAGGGCGTGGCGACGAAACCGATGAGCGTGCCGAAGCCGTCCTCGGGCGCGATCCAGACCCGGTCGCCGGTGTCCCGGTAGGGCACCTCGGCACCGACCAGGCAACGCCGCGCCGCGTCCAGGTCCTCGACGGCGACGGCATAGCCGAATAAGTGCGGCGACGCCGGATCGGCGGGCGGCGTCTGGCCGTCGAAGCGGGCATCGAGAGCCTCGGGCGAGATCACTCGCAGCACCGCTTCTTCGAGCGCCACCTCAAGCCCGTCATCGCCGCGGCCGATGGCGGCAACGCCGAGCAGACCCTCGAAGAAATCGGCGAGGCTCCACGGGTCCTCCGCGACCAGCCCGACGGCGGCTATGTGGCGCGCCGTGTTGGCGTGGCGCTGGTAATCTGGTTTGTAGAAATATTCCGGCGCGTGGCGGTGCTGACAGGAAAACCACGCCGCGTCCGGCATGCGGACATCGGTGGCGAAGGCGAGAGAGAACCCCATGGTCACTTCGCCGCCATCCGGTTGTTTGGCCAGGCGCTCGAACCCGAACGGCGCATAGGTGGTCAGCCCGGCCATGCTCCATGCCGCCCGATCGGTATCGGCATTGTCCGTACGCAGGACGAACATGGACATGCCGCCGCCGGGACGGCGGACGAGAAAATCCCGGTTGAAGGCGCCGAAACTGAAATGCCCGGGCGCCGCCTCGGGCACGTTGTCCGGTTCGGTCACGGACAACACCTCCAGAAACCCGCCGTGCAACTGGGCCAGCGAATTGCCAGTACCGAAGGGATGCTGGCCGCGCGGCGTCATGGTGAAGCCGATGCGTTCATAGAACGCGCGTCCGGCATCCAGGTCGGGAACGTCGATAACCAGATGGTCGATGCCGCGCATGCCGGTTAGTCCTCCACGGTGACGGTGCCCGCCGTCGGGTCGACCGCCACCCTCTGGCCGGTTTCGATGGCGGCGACGATGTCGGTCTCGAAGCGGTCCATCAGGGGAAAGCCAGCGAAGGCGGCGCCCTGGGCGATGATCGGGTTGGCGTAGTTGAGCAGCAATGCCGCCGGTGCCATGTTCCGGCTGACCATTTCACGCAGCATCCAGGCGGTGGCGACACCGCCCTTGGCAATGTCGAGGATGAGGACCTTGCCGACGTAGCTCTGGCCGAACAGCGCGTGGGCGGGGCGCGAGAAGATGCCCCGGATCCGGTCGAGATCGTATCGTGCGGAGAAATTATCGCGCGCCACCAGAGCCGCCGCCGTGACGGCCGGGCCGATGCCGGGATGACCGGTGATGATCATCGCACGATCCTTCCGGCGCAGGCACTTTCGACACAGGCGGCCATGGAGGCCAACGTCGGCTCATAGCCATACCCGCCGATGATGTTGGTCAGTTTGGCCGAGTTAGTCATCAGCCGGGTCCAGCCGTTGGCCTCGCCCAGTTCGCGGGCATGCATCTGATAGAAACACACCCCTTCCAGGACGATGGCGCCGGCGGTTTCCATGGTCGCGGTCAGGCCCATGCGGTCGGCCGCCGCCTTGACCTCCGGTGCCGTGGCGATCAGGCAGGCCGTGCCGGCGGCGACGCTGCGCCCCTTCAGCAGGCCGGCCAGGGTGCGCATTTCCATTAACGACAACTGCGGCGCGGCGAACACCACCACGTCGAGATCGTCGCCGGCCGGCGCGTAGGCCTCGGTGAAGGCGCGCAGTTCGGCGGCGCCGATGACGGCGGCGGGCTCCGGCGGCTCGACCTCGAACACGCTTTCCATATCGGGCGCTTCCGGCGTCGTGCCGACCATGTGGAACAGCGCCGTCGAGCCGAAGCTGGCGAGCGCGGCGCCGAAGTGCTTGAACTCATCGGACGTCGGCGGTTCGTCGATGCCGGCGATCACCGGCACCTCGTAGTAGGACCCCATGAGACGGCCGATCAGTCCACCGAGCGCGCCCCATTGGTCCAGCTCGCGCGGCCGGTCGATGACATGGATCAGCGTCGCGCCCCTGCGGTGTTGGTCGAGATGAAACCCGTAACGCGGCGTGCGCCCGGTCAGCGCGGCAGCCAGCGCCGCCGGTCCGCCCTCGTAATTGGTGCGCGCCCCACACACCGAATTGGAATAAATCACCACCCCGGTATCGCCCATGGCCAGATGCTCGCCGCGCACAGGCGGCATCACGGTCTGATAGTTGATGCAGGTGTCGGTCATCAGCACGCCGAGCGCCCGAAACGCCGCGTCGGCGCGCCGTTCCAGATTGACGAAGGCCTCGTCGTGGTTGATGCGGCCGTAGGCGTTGAAATCGGCTCCGCGCGGATCGGTGATGGTCGGGATGATCACCCGGCGCTCGTCCTCCGGCGCCGCCGCCACCTCCTCCAGCCACGCCACACAGGCTTCGCCCAGGCTCTCCGCGTCGGCCATGATGTGTGCCTGACGCACCTCGACGAAATCCTCGGCATCGAAGAAACGGCCGATCTCGATCTGCTGCTCGATCGCCCGGCGGCGAATGTCGCCCATCTCACCAGCGAGGATCGCCTGTTCGTGGTCGGTGAGGTTCACAGCGATTTCCTCAGACTGCGATGAGCGCCGACGCCGGCACCACGTGGCGGTCGGTCGGTAGCTTGATGGTCAAGCGCTTGAGCCAGCGGCTGGCGTCGGCGGCGAAGGCGTCGCGGCGATGCAGCAGAAAACCATTGTCCCACATCACCACATCGCCGGTGCGCCAGTCGTGGCGATAGACGAACTCCGGCCGGGTGGCGTGTTCGTTGAGCGCCGCCAGCAGCGGATCGCCGACCATGGCCGGCAGGCCGGCGATGCCGGTCGTCGTGGTCGGGTCGAGATAGAGCGACTTGGCGCCGCTCACCGGATCGGCGGCGACCAGGGGATGGGTGAGCGGCGGCGTGCGGGCCCGCAATTCCGCCGACATGGGCTCCTCGTCGTCGTAGGTGGATTGCCGCTTGATGTAGTCATAGACCGCATGCAGGCCGTCAATGCGTCCCTTGGTTTCGTCGGGCAGCGCCGCGTAAGCGAGGCGCAGGTTGGCCCAGTAGGTGGGCACGCCCTCGGCCGGACTTTCGACCATGTAAAGCATCGCGCCGGTCGCCGGGTTGGCGACATAGGACTGATCCGTGTGCCAGTCCAGTTCACCGGCGCCGAGACCGCCGATGGAACGCCCCGCCTGATCCTTCATGTTGGAGATGTGGATGACCTCCGGCGCGTTGCGTGACTGCCAGTCGGTGCGAACGATGATGTCCGGCTCGCCGAAGCGCGAGAAGAAACGCACCATCTCGGCCTCGTCCAGCGCCTGACGTCGGAACACGAGCACGCCGGCCTCGCTCCAGGCACGGCGCAGGGCGTCAATGGTCGATTCGTCGTGATCGCACCAAAGATCAAGCCCCCGCACCTCGCGGGCAAAGCTGCCATCAATGGAGGTAAGGTCGAGTGTCATCCGTTGCTCCTCGCCGGGCGGGGGATCAGGAGAAGCTCTCGCGGCGCTGGCGCTCATCGAGGGCAAGGATCAGAAAGGCGACGTCGCTGGCGCTCATGTTCGACCAGCCCGCCGTGACCTCGCCGTCCTTCCACAACACCGATACCGCCACTGCGGCTATGTCGTCCAGGTTCTCGATGCCACTTTGGAATATCTCCACCGGCGTGGTGCCATGCAGACTCTCGATCTTGGCCATCGTAGTTCTCCCTGCGATTTCCGGAAGGTTTCGGTGTCCCGTCAACGGAAGATATAGATCGGCGACGACCAAATGAAGAAGCCGTCTTCCTGGGTGATGCAGACGTACAGCGCGTTGTCCCGGTCATCGACCAGGGGGATGCGGCGCTCGATTTTGACAACGTCGTGCGGGTTCTCGTCGGGCATGCGGAAGACGCGGATTTGGCGCTTGATGCCGCCGGCCTCGAACACCGTATCTTCCAGGCCGATGTCGGCGATGTTTATTTCCGTCTGCACCAACTCGGTTTCGATCTTCAGCGTGCCGGCGGCGGCATCGGTCAGCCAGGCGTCGAAACCGCCGAAGCCGCCGGTTGTCAACGCTTGCCATTCGACCCGGTCGTCGGCGACCTGATCGAAGCGCTTGTCCACGTTGTAGCGGTTGATCGGTGCCAAGCGCTGGAAACCGTTGCCGGTCAACTGCGCAAAGCCGTTCCAGTGGGTTTCGCGGCCGCGGCCTCGATATTCCGAGCCTTCCCAAATGACGCGGATGCGGCGGCCGAGATCGGCATCCGTAAAGGGACGGAAGGTTTCCAGCGTTTCCAGACCATTGCGAATTTCGATGCGCTCGATCGGAGCGGAACCGTGGGCGTCGATGGCGAATGTGACCTCGGCGTCGGCCGAGCGCAGGATATCCCCCATCATGGCCTCGCTGGCCTGACTGCTGTCGACCGAGCCGAGATTGGGATCATCGGAAAACAGCTCGGCGGCGTTGTCGAAGCGCGCCCGAGTGTCCAGCACCATGCGGCAGCCGGTGGTGCCGTAATGGTGGCGCTTGCGCAGGGCCTCGGCGAGGCCGCCGCGGGTGAAGTCTTCCGACAACATACAGGTCAGGCCACCATAGCTACCGAAGCTGGTGGCGCCCGGGTGGCTGGCGCCGGGGCGGCCCTTGTGGCCGTCGGAGTTGGAGACGATGCCGACCCGGTAGCCTTGTTCGAAGGCATCGTGAATCAGCCACTCGAACGTGCCCCAGGCGGAATGCACCTCGACAGAGCGTTCCAGCCGGGTGTCGTGGGCCATGGTGATGTCGGCGTAGCGGCCACCGATATGCGCGAAGACGACGCAGTCCTCGTCCTTCAGGGCCTCGAACAATTGCTCGGCGGAATTGGCATCGGTATCGATGTCGGACAGATCATCGACCAGGGCGTGGGACGAGCGATGGATCTGGCGGCCTTCTTCCAGGAACAAGACATTGCGGTCGCCGCCGAGGCCGGTGTTGCCGGACCATTCGTAGCCCGGGAAGGCGATGAATTTTCCGTCTTCGTTGAATTCGGCGGTCAGTTCATTGAGCCAGGCCCAGAAGTCCTTGGTGATCTGGAAATCGTTGCCCTGGTGGGACACGGCGTCGAGGAACGCCTTGTCACGGGCAAATTCGTGGAAGTCGCGGGCGGAGTTGGTGCCGATGGTTTCTTCTGACTGGCCGTGCAAATCGCCCCAGTAGGGCAACAACGCCGTGCGGGCATCATCGGCGGCGACGATGCGCAGCGGGTTCGACCGCGCGACCACGTTGCCGCTGCCAGTTACCATCTCGATCATCAGATCACCGGGGTCGGCGCAGGTTAGTCCCTCGACGATGACGGAAAATTCGTCGGGCTTGAATTCCACATCATCGGGCAGGCCGTCGACGGCCATGTTGGCGCGCAAAGAGAACACGGATTGCGCCTGATCGGACGGGTTGCCCCATTTGTCCTCGCCCTTCATGCACAAGCGGAACGATTGGCCGACCGGGCGCAGGGTCGGCAGAATTGCCTTCCACGATACCGGCGGGCCAGGCACCACTGCGATGGTCGGCTGCTCCGGCAGTTCGACGAAGTTGTAGGTGGCGATGGCGTCCACCAGGACGCGAAATTCAAAAGTTTCCTCGCAGAAGGTTTGGATTCGAATACCGGGCCCGCCGAACCGGCGGTCGCCGAAGCGGATGGTGATGGTGTCTCCTTCGCGCAGGAAACCGCGCACCACCTTGATATAGAGGGTCTTATCCCAGGGGCGGATGTTCATCTTGCCGTCATAGGAAAGATGCAGCACGGCGCCGTTGGAGGCTTCCGCCGACACGTAGTTTGGGCCGGCCGGGTTATCGACCTGCGGACGGCCCGTATCCGATGCGAACCGATGCACCACCTTGATGCAGCCGGAATCATCGATACCGAAAAAACCGGCGGTGTACACCAGCGTGAATTCCTGCACCGAACCAGCCTCAAAGCGGCCCCGCGGGGAGACGGTGGCCGAGCCCATGCGCTCGGGCAGGTAGGTCGAATGCGGCATGGCGGTCTCCCCTTATGGCTGGCGAAGGTGTAGTTTACGACCGTCGCCCACGTTGGAAACCCCCCTAATGATCATCAGCGCCATCCGTCTCGACCGTCTTCGGCTGCCGCTGCGCATACCCTATAAACTCGCCTTCGGACCGGTGACAGCTTTCGATACGGTCCTTGTGCGCGTCACCGGAGACGGTGGTGACCAAGGCTTTGGCGAGGCGACAATCCTGACCGGCTACACCGACGAAACCATCGACGGCTGTTGGCGGGGCACCAACCAGCTTGCGAAGCGGATGGTCGGCGAAAACGCCGAGGCGGCGATGGATATCGCCCTCGATCGTCACGCGGACATGCCGTTCACCGTCACCGCTCTGGTAACGGCGGTAGAAATGGCGGCAGGCAGTCCGCTGCTGGTGGTCGACGCGGAAACACCGGTGCCCTTGCTGGCCGCCCTTACCGCCGATACGGAAAGCGCCATCCCGGCGGAATTGCAACGCCATGCCGATGCCGGGTATGCCATCGTCAAGGTCAAGGCCGGCTTCGATATCGACGCCGATCTGGCCCGCGTCGCCCATATTCAGAAACATTTGCCGGCGGGCATATCCATCCGCGTCGATGGCAACCAGGGTTATACGGCGGAAGACGGCGAGCGCTTTGCCGCGTCTCTCGACCCCGCGGGAATTGAATTGCTGGAACAACCTTGCCACATGGATGACTGGGGTGCCGCCGTCGCCGTGGCGCGGACGGCATCAGTGCCGGTGATGCTGGACGAATCCATATACGGCCTTGCCGAGATCGAACGCGCGGCGGACCTAAAAGCAGCCCAATTCATCAAGCTCAAGCTGATGAAGGCCGGCGGGCTAACGAGGCTCGCGGATCAATTGGCGCGCATCCACGATCTCGGCATGACGCCGGTTCTCGGCAACGGCGTGGCCACCGATGTCGGCTGCTGGATGGAAGCCTGTGTCGCCCGTGGACGCATCGACAACGCGGGGGAAATGAATGGGTTCCTCCGGCCCGTGACGTCAATTCTTGCCCACCCCATGCGACTGGACCGCGGATCGGTAATCCTGGCGACGACCGCGCCAGCGCTCGACGACAACGCCATCACCGCCCACGCCACGGACACCGCCCATCATGGCCAAGCGACGTGATGTCGCTGTTCGGATATGAGCTGGGTGTCGACCCATGGCAATTGGCGATGATTGCCGGCTCCGTTGGTTTCGGCGGTATCGTCAAGGGCATCACCGGCATCGGATTGCCGCTGGTGGCGCTGTCGATCCTGGTGATTTTCTTCGATCCGATTTTCAGTATCGGCGTCGTCGTGCTGCCGATCACGGTGACCAATTTCTGGCAGGCGTTTCGCAGCGGCATGCAATGGTCCCTGTTCCGACGCTTCGGCGCCATGATCATTTGTTTCCTGGTGGCCATGTTGGCGTCGGCGCGTTTGGTCGTGGAATTGGACACACGCACGTTATTCGGTGTGCTCGGCATTTGCGTTCTGGTCTTCTCGGGTTCCAGCCTGTTCAAACCGCGCGCGCGGCCATTGGCGACGACGACGGAGCGTTGGGCGGGGCCGCTGGCCGGTGCGCTGGGAGGCATCCTCGGTGGCATGATTACCATCTGGGGACCACCGATGATGATGTATTTCGTGCTGTTGAAGCTGGAGAAAGACATCTGGGTGCGCGTCGTCGGACTGGTCTGGGCGCTGGGCTCGGTGCCGCTGGTCCTGGGTTATTGGCAGAACGGCGTGCTCGGTCCGGCGACCGCGCCGGTTTCCGCGATCGCCTGCATCCCCGGCATGGCCGGTGTATTGGCTGGCGAGATCATCCGCCGGCACATCAACCAGCAGGTCTTCGCCAAGGTGGTCCTGGTGGCGCTGTTCATCATCGGCTTGAACCTGGTGCGTCGCGCGGTATTTTGAGCAACAAATAAGATTAACAGGGAAGGATCGATCATGGCCGAAGGCTCGGGAAATTTGCTGCAAGGAAAAGTCGCGCTGATCACCGGGGCCGGCCGTGGCATCGGCCGCGACATGGCGCTGATGTTCGCCGCCCAGGGCGCCGCCGTGGTGGTCAATGACCTGGGTGTGTCGACACAAGGCGAGGACGCCGACAGCGGCCCCGCCGCCGAGGTGGTGAAGGAAATTCGCAACGCCGGCGGTGACGCGGTGGGCAATACCGACTCGGTCGCGGACTTCGCCGCCGCCCAGGGCATGATCGATCAGGCAGTGGAGACCTTCGGGCGCATCGACGTGGTGGTCAACAACGCTGGAATTCTGCGCGACGGTATTTTCCACAAGATGACGGAGGAAATGTGGGACGCGGTCATCAACGTCCACCTGAAGGGCGCGTTTTCCACGTCGCGTGCGGCGGCCACCCGATTTCGCGAACAGGAATCCGGCTGCTTCGTCCATTTCACCTCGACCTCGGGCCTGGTCGGCAATTTTGGCCAGGCCAACTATTCGGCGGCCAAGATGGGCATCGTCGGGCTGTCGAAATCCATCGCCCTCGACATGGCGCGCTACAACGTGCGCTCCAACTGCATCTCGCCGTTCGCCTGGAGCCGCATGATCGGCTCCATCCCGGTCAATGATGAAGCGCAGGCGGCGCGGGTCGAGAAGCTGAAGCAGATGACGCCCAACAAGATCGCGCCGGTGGTGACGGCGCTTGCCTCCGACGCCGCCACGGACGTGACCGGGCAGATTTTCGCCGTTCGCAACAATGAGATTTTCCTGATGTCGCAGAACCGCCCGCTGCGCTCAGCCCATCGAAGCGAGGGCTGGACGCCGGAAACCGTCATCGAACACGCCATTCCCAGCCTGAAGGCCAACTTCTATCCGCTCGAGCGCTCGCAGGACGTATTCTCCTGGGATCCGGTCTAGGGTCCGCGTGCCATGGCGGGTCCCCTTTCCGGTCTTCGCGTCATCGAGTTTGCGGGTCTCGGCCCGGGGCCGTTCTGCGCCATGATGCTGGCCGACGCCGGCGCCGAGGTGCTGCGCCTGGACCGGCTGGCGACCAACAACCTCGCCGGCAACGACGCCACGGCGGTGATGCATCGCAACCGACGCTGGTCCATCGCCATGGACCTGAAGGCCGACGCCGGGCGGGATGCCGCGTTGAACCTCATCGCCGGCGCCGATGCCATCATCGAGGGCTTTCGCCCCGGCGTCATGGAACGGCTCGGCCTCGGTCCCGAAGCGGCGCTGGCGCGCAACCCGAAGCTGATCTACGGCCGCATGACCGGTTGGGGACAAACCGGTCCGTGGGCGGAAACCGCCGGCCACGACATCGATTACATCGCCATCACCGGCGCGCTGCACGCCATTGGCGAAAAGGGTGGCGGTCCGGTGCCGCCGCTCAACCTCGTCGGTGATTTCGGGGGCGGCGGCATGCTACTCGCCTTCGGCATCACGGCGGCGCTGCTGAGCGCGCGGGAAACCGGACGTGGCCAGGTGGTCGATGCTGCCATGACCGAGGGCGCGGCGCTGCTGATGGCGTCGACCTACGGCTACCGCGCACGCGGTACCATGAGCGCCGAACGCGGTTCCAACATGCTCGACGGCGGCGCCCATTTTTACGGCACCTACGAATGCGCCGACGGCGGCTGGATGGCGGTCGGCGCCATCGAGCCGCAGTTCTATGCGTTGCTGTTGGAAAAGACCGGCGTCGGCGGGCCCGGCTTCGACAACCAGTGGAACCGCGACAATTGGCCCAACTGCAAGGCGACCCTCGCCGCCGCCTTCAAGAGCAAGAGCCGCGACGCCTGGTGCGCCATCTTCGACGGCAGCGACGCCTGCGTCGCCCCGGTGCTGGAAATGGACGAGGCCGCCGACCATCCGCACAACAAGGCTCGCGGCAGCTTGATCGACATCGCCGGCGTCACCCAGCCGGCGCCGGCGCCGCGCTTTGCCGCCACGCCAGCGGATACGCCCCAGCCACCGCGCCCACATGGCGCCGACACCGAGCGCGCGCTCAGGGACTGGGGCCTCGATGACGACGCCATCGCCACGCTGCGGCGCGACAACGCCATCACCTAGGAGACGCCCCATGGCCACCACAATCCGTCCCCTCGCGCCCGCCGACCACGACCAGTGGCGGGAACTGTGGCGTCAGTATCTGGAGTTCTATGAGACCACGCGCGGCGACGATGTCTACGCCCAGACCTGGGCACGCATGATGGCCGCCGGCGAGGACCCGAGCGGCTTCTGCGCTGTTTCTGGTGATGGCGGCGGCGACGACCAACTGATCGGCATCGTCCACTATATATTCCACCGGTCGTGCTGGACGATCGACGACTACTGCTACCTGCAAGACCTCTACGTCACCGAGGCCGCGCGCGGTACCGGCGCCGGCCGTGCCTTGATCGAAGCCGTCTACAAGGCCGCCGACGAACACGGCGACTGCACGGTCTACTGGCTGACCCAAGATTTCAACGCCACGGCGCGCAAACTATACGACCGCATCGCCACCAAGACGCCGTTTATCAAGTACGTGCGTTAGGTATCGGCAACCGGCACCGGCGTCGCCAATACGGAACTCAAGCCGAACAGTCATGTATCGCTGCGCGCCAAAACGGATGTGTTCGCCGTCCTCTCCAATTGTCCGCAGATGCACAATCCCTGTAATGGCTATAACTTGAGCCTCATCAGAGTGACCATACAGCGGGGATAGTCCGCCCCGCCGCTACACCGCCTGAGCGTTGGCCGCGTCGACGACGGCGAGGGAACGCGACAGCGGCAGGCAAAGCAGCACCGTGAACCCGACCATGGCGGCGATGATCATCATGGTGGCGGGAACGCCGGCGACGTCGCCGATAGCGCCGTAGATGATCGGCGCCGCCGCGCCGCCGCCGATGCTGACGGTATAGAACAGACCGAAGGCACGTGACTGGCGTTCCGCGTGGACGAAATCTCCGATGGTACCGTAGAGCACCGACGAGGTGCCGTTGAGCGCGAGACCGACAAACGGCAGCAGCACCAACGCCGTCGAGTAAGGTACGTAAACCAGCGCGAACATGCCGGCGATGGTGGCGAGTTCCGTCAGCACCACGGTGCGGATGATGCCGAACCGTTCGGCGACCAGTCCGCAGGCCAGCTTGCCGGCGGCGCCGCCGGCCAGCACCAGCACCAGGGCGAAACCGACGGTGTCGGCGCTCGCCCCCCTGTCGATGAGCAGGAACGGCACGAAGGTCAGGAACGCGGTGCGGGCTCCGGTGTCAATCAAGCCGATGCCCGAAAGCGACGCAAATCCGCGGCGGTCGTGGATGCCCCAGCCCGTGACTGGTGCTGCCGCCGCTACATCCAAGGCACGCTTTCGCACCGGTCGATCCCCGAGATGCAGATTATTGAGCAGGATGTGCAGCACCAAAGCGGCACCGATGCCGACCCCGCCGGCGACCAGGGTGCTGTCGCGCCAGCCGATGAAGGCGATGCCGCCGGCGACCGCCGCCGGCACGGCAACCTTGCCGAGATCACCGAGGAAATTATAGGCGCCGAGTGCCGCCCGCCGCCCTTTGTCGGGATAGGCGCGGGAAATGATCGACGAGGCCAGCGGATGCTGCGGCGACGATCCCAGTCCGGTCAGGGAGAGACATACGAGCAGACTGGCGAAGCCGCCGACCATGCCGAATAGCATGAAGCCTCCGGCGGTCACGACAGTGCCGATGACCAGCAAGCGCCGTTCGCCGAGCCGTTCCGCCAGCAACCCCGCAGGCATCTGGAAACCGGCAAGGGCGCCGGAAAACACCATCTTCAGGGTGCCCACCTGGGCCAGCGTCAGGCCGAAGGCCTCGGCCCACAACGGAAACAGGATATAGAGCGTATCGCTGAACCCATCATGCAGGAAATGGGCGGCGCCGCCGGCGCCGACGACGGCCGCCTTCTTGCCGCGCGGTTCGGTCGTGCCTGGATCGGGAGCATTCATAGCGGCGGATATAGCAATTTATCTAATATAGGACTAATCGATTTATTATTATTTATGATAGGATTTTCCGATGTATGAAAACTGGTTTCGTTCGTTCCACGCCGTCGCCCGGCACGGCGGCTTCACCGCCGCGGCGCGGGCGGTCAACCTGAGCCAGCCGACGGTGACGGAACAGGTCAAGGCGCTCGAAGCAACATTCGACGTGGAGCTGTTCCACCGGCGCGGCCGCCAGGTTCTGCTAACCGATACCGGCGACGCGCTCTACCGGGTCACCCGTAATGTCTTCGGCCACGCGGAGGAGGCGTTGCGGCTGCTGGAGGGCGCGCGCGGGTCGGTGGTCGGGCGGTTCCGCATCGGCGCCGCCAACCCCTATAGCGTGATGGATCTGGTGCGGGATTTTCTCGCCATCCGGCCCGACATTGATCCCCGGGTGACCATCGATGACCGCGGCGCCATCCTCGCCGCCCTGGACGACTTCGCCATCGATGTCGCCGTCATGGGCCGCCGCCCACCAGATCGCGGCTACCATGTGGAACGGGGGCGCCGCTACCGGATCGACGTCATGGTACCGGTCGACCACGGATGGGCGAAACGCCGCCATATTTCCATCAAGGACCTGACCGGGGTGCCGATCATTCTGCGCGAACCGGAGTCGACGACCCGACAGGCGCTGGAACGCGCCGCCCGCAAGGCTCGGGTGCCGCTGACCATCGCCATGGAGATCGACAACCGGGAAGCCATGCGCGAGGCGGTGGCGCTGGGTCTCGGCATCGCCATGGTGGCGCAGAATGAGACCCTGCCGAGCGAACGCCTACGCGCCGTCCGCGTCGCCGACGCCGATATGTCGGTCGGCTTCAACGTGGTCTGCCTGGCCAGCCGGCGCGAACGGCCGTTAATCGCCGACTTCATGGCGGTCGGCCGTAACGCCACCCAGGCGGCACTCGAGTCCGATTAGCCGAGCCGCTCCTTCAGGATGTCGCCCACCTGCGACGGCGTCGGCATGACGACCGCGCCGGCGGCCTCCAGCGCGGTTTTCTTCGACGCGTAAGTACCCTTATCGCCCATGACGATGGCGCCGGCATGCCCCATCTTCTTGCCGGCCGGCGCGGCGCCGCCGGCGATGAAGGCAGCGACCGGCTTGCTCATGGTGCTGACGAATTCCGCCGCGTCCTCTTCCATGGCGCCGCCGATCTCCCCGACCATGACCACCGCATCAGTGCCGGGGAAACTATCCAACGCCATCACCGCGTCCCGTGTCGTTGTACCGATGATCGGATCCCCGCCGATGCCGACGAAGGCGGAAATGCCATAGCCAGCCTGCACGATGTTGAGACAAATCAGGGTGCCCAGTGATCCGGAGCGCGACATGACGCCGATATTGCCCTTCTTGAAGATTTTCTCATTAAAGGCGGGCATGAATCCGGCGAAGCACTCGCCGGGCGTGACGCCGCCTGCCGTGTTGGGTCCGGTGACGGCACAACCCCGCTCACGCGCGGCGGCGAGGAAATACATGACGTCCTGCACCGGAATGTGTTCGGTCAGGATGACCAGCCCCTTGGCACCGGCGTCAATGGCATCCATGGCGGCGTCGCGCACGCCGAGCGGCGGGATGAACAACACGGATACATCGAAGCCTTCGCCATTGGCCATGGCGTCCTTGGCCGAACCATAAACGGGGACGCCGCAATGCACAGTTCCCGCCTTCTTCGGATTGACGCCGCCGACGATCTGGGTGCCATACTCCTGCATGCGCTCGGTCCAGAAGGTGCCTTGCTTGCCGGTGATGCCCTGAATCAGCACCCGGTCGGTTCCACGGACAATCATTGGCTGGCCTCCTTGGCGGCGTTGACGGCGGCCTTGCACGCCTCGTCCATGGTCGGAAGGGGTTCCACGCCGAGACGATCCTTCAACATGGCGACGGCTTCCACGTCGCCGGTTCCATGCACCGACCAAAACACCGGCAAATCGGGCTTCAATTCCTCCCAGCCGGTGAGAATTCCGTCGGTCATCACGTCGGTGCGCGCGAAGGCGCCGCAAAAGTTAATGACCAGACTCTTGATCTTCGGGTTTTCCAGCACCAGACGCAGGGCATCGGTGCCCTTGGTATAGGCCTCGCCGCCGATTTCCAGGAAATTGGCCGGCACGCCGCCGTGATGGCGCACCACGTCCATGGTGGTCATGGTCAGTCCAGCGCCATTGGCCAGCACACCGACATCACCTTCCAACTCGATATATTTGAGGCCCTTGGCCTCGCCTTCCGCTTCCAGGCCCGTCAACTTGTCCGGCGTGCCGGCTTCAGCCAACGCCTGCTGACGCTTGATGCCGGAATCATCCATCACGAACTTGCAATCGAGGGCCAGCAGTTCGCCGCTGTCGAGCAACGCCAGCGGATTGATTTCCAACAGTTCCGCATCGACGGCGCGATAGGCGCCATAGAGGCGCACCAGAATATCGGCGATGTCATCGTTCAGCCCGGCGATGTCGAGCCCGGCCAGCATGGCCCGCGCCTCGGCGACCTCCAGGCCGACGCGGATATCCACCGGCTGGCGGCGCACCGCATCGGCGTCCTGTTCCGCCGCTTCCTCCACGTCCATGCCGCCCAAGGCCGAGAACAGCACCATCGGTCCCTTGGACACCGGGTCGTTCAGCACCGCCGCGTAGAACTCCCGGGCAATGGCTTGGCGACCTTCGACCAGCAACCTCTTGACGATATTGCCGCCGATATCCATGCCGAGGATGGCCTCGGCGGCGGCACGGGCATCTTCCGGCGTGTCGGCGATTTTAATGCCGCCGGCCTTGCCGCGTTTGCCGGTCGGGACCTGCGCCTTGACCACCACGGGGCCGAGTTCAATTTGCGCGGCCGCGGCTTCGTCCGGCGTGCGCGCCAGCCGGCCATCGGGGATGGCGATGCCGTGTTCGGCTAGGACCGGCTTGCCGGCATATTCCTCGAAGTTCATCGCTGGTTTCCTATCTGCCGTACTTGGCCCAGTGGTTGGCGAACAATGCCTCCTCGGACGGCTTGTCCTCGGGGATGGTCGTCACCAGGTGGGTGATGTTGAGAAAGTTCCTGTAGTTCAGATTTTCGGTGATGGAGTTGCCGGCCCAGGTGCCGCAGCCCATGGACAGGGTGAAGTTGAGCCCATTATCGAAGCCACCGCCGTTACCGAAGGTATGCGCCTGATTGACCAGCACGCGGACCACGTCCGTGGTTTCCGCCGCACGGCGCGGGCGATCGGGGTCGGTGGTGTGCAGGCCCATGGAATGGCCGCGGCCGATAAATGACAGGATATTGTGAACATGCGCCAACGCCGCGTCGAAATCCGCGGCGCGGTAGACCGTCAGCACCAGCGACAGCTTCTCATCCGACAGCGGATGGTCCTTGCCGACGGCATTGGCGTCCTCGACCATGAAGAATTTTGCCTTTTCCGCATCCGGGCCCAACCCGACGGTGCGCGCGAATACGTCCGCGTCCTTGGCGATCAGATGCCGATTGAGATGCCCGTCGACCCACAACGCGTCGACGACCTTCTGTCTTTCCTCGGCCGAACACATGTAACCGCCGGCCGCCCGCAGCGCCTTGATGGCATCGTCGTAGATGGCGTCGACGATGGTCACCGAATTTTCCGACGAACACGACGTGGAGTTGTCGAAAATCTTCGAGGCGCAGATTTTCTCCGCCGCCGAGGTCAGATCGGCGGTCTCGTCGATGATCACCGGCACGTTGCCGGCGCCGACGCCGATTGCCGGCGTGCCGGATGAATAGGCCCGCTTGACGTTGTTCTGCGACCCGGTGACGATCACCAGATCGGCCGCGTTCATCAGTTCCTGTGTCAGCGCCTTGTTGACCGGCGCCGGCAACACCTGCACCAGATCTTCCGGCGCGCCCACCTTCTTCAACTCGGCGCGCATGTAGTTGACCGTCCGCGTGGTCGTCGCCAGCCCCGCCGGCGACGGCGCCACGATCACCGCGTTGCGGCCCTTGACCGCGAACATGGATTTGTTGACCGGCGTCGCCGCCGGATTGGTCGATGGCGACACGGCGGCGACCACGCCCACCGGCTTGGCGTACTTGACGAGGCCCTTGGCCGGATCCTCCTCGATGATGCCGACTGATTTCACCCGCATCAAATCGCGCAGGCAACCAAAGGTCTTGCGCTGGTTCTTGATGATCTTCGATGCCACGTTGCCGAGGCCGGTGTCCTCAACCGCCAACTCGGCCAATTCCTGGGCCCGGCTTGGCTCGTAGATGGACCAAGCGAGCGCGGTCACCGCTTCATCGACCCGTTGCTGGTCGGCATCGGCAAATTCGGCCATGGCGGCGCGGGCGCGGGCCATCAGGCTGGCGATGGTTTCAGCCTCGCTGGATGGCGCGGTCTGTACGGCATTGGTATCGGGCATCGTCGTATCCTCCTGGATATCCACGGCGACCTCAGGCCGCCCAGGGAAACGGGCTTAATTTGTCGAGAGCTTCGGAAATTTCATAAACGCTGGCGACCGCCAGATCGTGATCATAGGGCACACCTTCTTTCGCGGCGCGCTCCCGCAGGCGTTCCTCGTGGAAGCTCATGACGTCGGCCGGGATCGGCATGTCGCCGCAGTCGTACATGCGCAAATAACCATCGGCGTCGCGCGCCGGCATAACACGGCTTTTGACATGGTTGTTGGGTGACCAGGGAATGTCCATGATCCCAGCCTCGCAGGCGCGCACGGTGCCAAGGGCAACGTCGCCATCACCCATTTCCAGAATCTTGTCCATCACCGGGCGCACCTCGGCGGCGATAATGTCGCACTCGCGCTTGAATTCCGGCATCTCGTCGAGCCGGATGTGGCGCGCCAGATAAACGGCCATGCGGGTGGTGCGCAGACCTTCCGCGTTGGCCTGCGGCGTCGGCAGACCGAACGCTTCGTGTGTCGATTTGGTGGTCACGCTGACCGCGCCGCCGATGGCCGCCAAGGTGCCGCCATAAGCAACAAGCGCTTGGCTTTGCGCCACGTCCTGCGGCCATGCCCCCATCCAATGCAGCGAGGTCACCGGCATGAACATGTCACGGAAACCCTGGCGCGCGAGATAGTCCTCGGCCAGCACCCGGCACATGCGGATGGCGGCGGCATCCTGAACCAGGTGCAGGGTCTGGCCCAGTTCAAGGCCATAGTTGCGCACCCCTTGGCCGGCCGCCAGTAGCGCATCGATGATGCCGGTCAGGATGGCGATCGACGGCGGGATGTTGGTGCCGGTGAGAAATCCGGGTTGGCGGCGATGCAGTTCGACGCCCTTCTCCTGATACAGCGCGGCCAGCCGGTCCAGGTACTGATAATTGCGGATGCCGTCTTCCAGCGTCGTCTGCTTGGTGTAGGAGGTGGTGTAGGCAAATCCGGACCCCAGGTAGCCGGAATAGCCGGCGGCGAAACCGATTTCCGCGGTCAGGCGCGGCATGGCGGTGCCCGACAGCACGATGGCCGGCTTGTCGATGGCCTCAATCAACTGCCGGGTCACCTTGGGACCGTAATTGACCATGGGATAGCCGTTGAGCATGGAGCGGCCGGCCTTAATGGATTCCTCGATCCCCTGTGCGGCGTTGGCCCATTGTTCGTTGCGGGTGTAGCTATCGGTGGTCGTCGGCACGATGTCCGCATGGCCTTCCTTGTCCAGGCAGACCATCAGTTCCTTCTGCAATTCCAGGGTGCCGAATCCGCCCCGCGGTTGTGTCAGGCAGCGTCCCTCGGCGTCTGCCTGGCGCATCACCCAACCCAGTTGCTTATGTCGCGGCAATGCCTTGTGAAAGGCGACGGCATCGTCGATATCGACCTCGGCGCCGGTCGGCCAGCGTGCCAGGTTGGCGGCGCGCATGGCGTCGAAGTCGTCCCACGCAATGGCGGCTGCGGAAAGCGGCGGGGCGGCGCCGTCAGGCGGCGGGAAGACGGCCATGTTCGCGCACTCCTTCAACCGGTTGCAGGGTGTTCCGCGCCAGCGCTAAAGCCGCCTGGGCATCGACCTCAGCCAGCAGACCTACCGCATAGAGCAGGTAATCGCCGTCGATCAAAAGGCGCGGCGACATAGGTCGCAGGGCGGCGGACTCGGCGCCGGCAGCCAGCGCGGCGGATAGAATACGCTCCGCATCGCCGCCATGGGCAAGCACGCCGCCGGTGCCGATCACCGTGGCCACCTGCCCCAGGTCCTTGCCGTGCTGCACCGTCACCGGGCCGTTAACCGTCTGCACGATTTCCAGACGGCCGGCATGACGATCGATGGCGATGTCGACGGCGGCGGCCGCCAACGCCCGATCAAGGGCTCGGGCGGAGTCTCCGTCGGGCAGGGTTCCCACGTCTCGGGTCAGCGCGGCGAGCAGTCGATTGACCTCGGCGTCATCGAGACCGGCAGCCTTCGCCAGTGCCGGCAACCCAATCGCCTCGGCGATGGCGGCGGCATTGATGCGCATACCGAGATCGCCCTCGACGGTACGCTTGGCATAAGGCTCCGGCAGGCCGCGCGGCAGGATGCCGTCGCGGCTCGGCGCCCCCTCGGCGATAGAATGTACATCCGTGGTGGCGCCGCCGACATCGACCACGACCAGTGGGCCGAGCCCCGGGGTCGCATCGGTGCCGTCGGCCAGCAGGCGCGCCGCCGCCAGTACCGCCGCTGGCGTCGGCATCAGCACCGCATCGAAACGGGCGGCGGCACGATCGATACCCTTGGTGTGGACGATGCGATCGATGAATACGTCACGGATGGCACCGCGCGCCGGCTCCACGTCGAGCACATTGAATTCCGGCATCACGTTGCCGGTGATGGTGACGTTATATCCAACGCGCGAAAGGATCGCCGCCACGTCATCGGCGGCATTGCGGTTGCCGGCGACGATCACCGGGCAGTCGAGACTGGCGCCGGCCAAGCGTTCGGCGTTGGCGCGGATGACATCTTCGTTGCCGCCGTCGGTGCCGCCCGCGAGCAGTAGGATATCCGGCGCCAGATCGGCAATGGCGGCGGCATCACCGGCCGTCAGTTTGTAGGCGAAGGTGCCAACCAACCGGGCGCCGGCGCCGAGCGCCGCCTGCCGCGCCGCTTCCGCCGTCAGTTCCTTGACCAGACCGACGGTGACCATGCGCAAGCCCCCGGCGGCGCTGGACGAGGCCAGACGATGGTTGAATGCTGGCAGGCCGCCGAGCCGGTTATCCAGATCGGCGAGCGCCACATCCAAACCCTCGGTCACATCGGTGGTGACCGTGGACGGCCCCTGCCCGGCGCCAAGCACCGACCCGGCGTCCATATCGATGGCGCGGAGCTTGGTAAAGGTGCTGCCGAAATCAATCAGCAGGGCGGACCGAGGCGACGTCATGGCGCGGCCAGCTGGGCCTGGAAATCCGCACCGAGCATGGCCACGACTTCCTGCGTGCGGGTGCCGGGTGGAAAGGCGCGATCGAACCCCATGTCCAAAAATCGCTGTTCCACCTCGCTCCAGTCCTGTTTGCCGACGACCAGATTGCCACCGACATAGAGCACGATATCGTCGAGCCCGCCTTCGATGCAGAGATCGCGAAAACCCCGGCAATCCAGCTCACCCTGGCCATAGAGCGACGACACCATGATGCCGGCCGCCGCAGTTTCAATAGCCGCCTTGATGAATTCGTCAGCCGGCGTCAAGGCGCCAAGGGCGACCACCTTGTAGCCGGCCGCTTCTAAAGCCATGGAGAGGATTCGATTGCCGACGATGTGGGTGTCGGCGCCAATGACGCCGGTAACCAAGGTGATGGGACGAGGGCCGCTTTCGGGCGTGTTCACGGCCATCGCGTCAATCCCGCGCCAGATCGGCGATGAAGGTTTCAAGACGCCCGGCCGCCCGCTGAAACGCCGCCAGATGAGCCTCAGCGGCGGCAACGGTCATGCGGGCCTTGGGCGCGTGCAGGGCGACGCCGGCGGCAACCCGGCCCTGTGGGTCGTTGATCGGTACGGCGAACCCCATCATGCCGACCATGTTCTCTTCATCGTTGGCGGCGTATCCCTGACGACGGATGGTCGCCAGTTGGCTTTCGAGGCCCTCAGCATTGATCAGGGTTTTATCGGTGAACTGTTCCAGCGGCCGGGCCTCGATAATGCGACGCCGCGTGCGGCTGGGCAGGTGCGCCAGCAACAGCTTGCCGATGGCGGTGGCATGGATCGGCACCCGGCTGCCAACACCGACCTGCAACCGCAGCGGCCAGTCGCATTCGACGCGGGCGATGTAGACCACCCGATCACGGTCGAGCACGCCGACATTGCAGGTTTCGCCGACCTCGCCCACAAGATCTTCCAGGATCGCCTGCATGGGCGCCGTGCGTCCGGCGGCGGCCAGCGCATCGATACCGAGATCGACCATCGCCGGTCCGACCATGTAGCCGTCACCGCCGGGCACGCGGCGGATCAAGGCCTCGTCTTCCAGTTGTCCCATCACCCGATGCACGGTCTGGCGCGGCAGGTCGAGCCGGTCAGCCAGATCGGCGAGACTGAGCGGACGTTCCGACTGCAACAGGGCCGACAACACGCTGACGGCCTTGGACAGCGCCGAGCCTGTTTCCTTGCGTAGACCTTGGCCATCACTGTCAGCCACGTGGCGTCTCCGGCGTTATCATTAGTGGGATCCATCATAAGAAGAGTGCGCATAAATTCAATAAAAATAGACATTGCGTTCCGTTTTTTATGTTTTTGCATTGCGACATTCGTCTTAGATTTCGCGACATTGCCGTCGGGCACAGGGTGTCTATGCTCCGCTATATGGTCCGATTGCTCACTATTTTCGCCTTCGTCATCACCCTTGCCGACGCCGTGCCCCCGGCGTCGGCGGCAAGCGGAACCTGCCGGGCGCCACAGCCCGTTTGCGCCATGGCCAAACGCGTCGTCATGATCTCGGCATTTGATCCGTTGGCCAGCGCGGTACTCATCGATCAAGGGCTGCTGGTCACTAATCGCCATGTAATCGCCGACCAGACCACCGCCGAGGTTCGTATGGCGTCAGGCACCACCCTGAAGGCGCAGGTGATCCCCAGCGGTTTCGTGCGCGACCTGATTCTGCTGCGGGTCGACGGATTGGCGGACGCGCCGCCACTGGAATTCGCGCAAGTGGAGGCGGGCGCCACCCTATACGTGATCGGGGCCGACGTCGGCCGCAATGCCGTGCGCGTCTACGCACCCGGCAACCTGCTGGCGGCGCCGGTCAAGGACGCGCCGAAGTCACGCATTCACCATGACGCGCAGAGTTTCCCCGGTAATTCCGGTGGCGCCCTGGTCGATGCCAACGGGCGGCTGGTCGGCATCGCCACTTCCGGTGGCGAGGGCCGCAATGAGGCGATTCCAGCAATTGATATCGACCGGCTGCGCCAATTGTCGACGCCAAAGCAATTCGATCACAGTCGTACCCAGGGCATCGCCTATCGCAAATGTGCAACCGGGATTGAAATGGCGCAACGGACGCCCGGCAAAATCAGCAACACACAAGCGGATACCCTGATGCTCGATTGCCGGCGCACCGGTAACCGTCAGTATTTTGATCTGCTGGGGCGTCTGTTCGGCGAACGACGCCTGCTTGAGCGTTCGACGGCAATGCTGCGAGACTCCCTTGCAATGGACCCGATGGCGCCCAACGCACTCATGTCGATAGTCGTCGTTCTGCACCTGCGGCAGCGGTACTGGGACGAGATTCCCTATTTGAGACGCCTGCTGACAATGTTGCCAACGGACCCTCAAGTGCTGCGCTTGGCCATTCAGGCCGGCACCTGGGGCGGCGACGAGGCCTTCGCGTCGGATGCCATGGACCTGTTGGAACAACACCACCCCAACCTCGCCCCGGCGGCACGCCGTTTTCTTGATAACCCGCCACCGACCCCTGGCACGCCACGACCGCGCTAGAAATCGTCCGCCGGGTCGGGGATCCAGCCGTGCCGGACAGGTGTCCCCGCATCATCCACATTTCGCGCCCGCTTGATGATCGCGGCCTTCAGATCGGCTGCCCGCCACGTCGGGTTGGCCGCCAGCAGCCGGGCCGCCATCGCCGCGACGCGAGGCACGGCGAAACTGGACCCAGAGGCGCGGCCCTCGGCGCCGCGATGGTCGATGACCGGAACCTGTTCACCCGGCGCCATGATGTCGACCGCCTCGGCACCCCAGTTCGACCCCCGGGCGAGGCGGCCGAAGGCGTCGGCCGAGGTGACCACGAGAAGATTGTCGAGCGACAAAGACGCCGGATAGACCGGCCGCGCATCAATGTCGCGGCCGTTATTGCCGGCGGAAACGATGAACAGCATGTGCGGCCGCTCACTGGCGGCGGCGCCGAAGGCGCGCCAGTCCTCCGCCAGATTTGAGCCCATGGCCAGATTGACAATAACCGCGCCGGCCCGGTCCATGTCCTCGATTAGCGTCGCCATGCGGGTCATGTCCGGGCGCGGATAGCGATAGACCGCGATACGTGCCGTCGGCGCCTCGCGCAGCAGCACGCTGGCGACGGAGCTACCATGGTGCAGTGGAAAGAACGGCGAGCGTCCGGTATCCACGTCGAACGGTCGCCGGTCCAGATCCCAGAAATCGAAACCGACGAGGTCGCCCTTTACATCACGAGCAAGCCGCTCCCGGATACCGTCGAGGGTATAGTTGACGCCTGAATCCACCAATCCAACCAACGGCCCGCCCGGGTCCGTACCGACGGGCACCGGTGGATTTAGGTTCTCCTTGGTGACCACCGCCGCCAGATCCGGCGCCAGCACGCTCAGGCTTTCGGCCCGCCCCTCCGTGTCATAGGTCAGGCGCCGGCCCTCGAACACCTTACAATTCTGATCCGCCGCGACCGCCATCACAGGCCGCGATGACGCCCCCTCCGCCACGGCGCCATGATATTCCACCGTTACGCGGCGCAACCGCCCCAATGGATACAGCCGCCGCATGACGATTTCCGCACCATTGGTGGTCAGCAGGCGGTGTACCGAGCGTCCCGGCTTGCCGCGAATATTCTGAATATCGAACTCCAGCATGCGCGCAGCCGGCATCGCCCCCCGAACGGCGGCGGCATCGGCGGGATTTAATCTGCAAGCGAAAATAGCGGCAGCGCGCATGAAGCCGGCCAGATTCTCGTCGGGATTCGGCAATGCCGCTGCCGTCGCCATACCGGACCAACCGACGGCGACAAGCGCGACAGCGACACATCCTATTGTCTGTCGTTGAACCGTTATTTTTGGGCCGGATGGGTTGGTCATCACAACGTCATACCCTTCGTGGTAGGTACTTTCCAGGGTTGTTCCCTTGCCGTATCGGCGTCATCTTGGCCGCGGAACAATTCCATCCCACGTAGAACGTCACATGGCCGAACCGACACGTTTCGATATCTATTGCCAACGCGAGGACCGTTGGGGTTGGGCCGCTACCCATGACGGCGGCGACGAGGATTCCGCCTTCGCCGAGGCCGAGGCATTGGATGCCGATCCCGAGGTGCGTGGCGTGCGCATCATGGCGGTCACCGAATACGGTGGCGGCCGCACGCTGCTGGAAACCCTGGCCTGGATCAGCCCGCATCTTTCGAAAGTCACACCGCCCGGCCAATTACGCCGCAACCGAGCGCGCCGAGCGGTCGCCGAGGCGGAACAGCCGACGACGCCGACAGCGCCGGCGCAACCCGTCATCACCGCCGAAACCTTTCGCGCGCCCGCCGAAGGTATTCTGTCGCCGCCACCGCCGATTGCCCCTGGCCGGGAACGTCCGCCGCGAAGTCGGGTCGATCCGCTGCGCAAGGTGGTGCGCTTCGCTGGCATCGCCGTGGTCTGTGCCATCGCGGCAGCCTTTGGGGTTCAGTTTATCGACATGTTTCTCGGGGCGCTTGAGCGATCGGGCCTTTCCCTGTCCGGCGGCGCCGCCGGATTTCTCACGTTCATGCTCGGCGCTTGCTTCTTCGTCATCGCCGGCATGGTCATGCTCAAGCAGTGGCCGGATTCGTGGACTGTGGTGGAGCGCAACACCGGCAAAAAAACATCTCTAGATGGACTTCCAAATAAATTTCAATCTGACGCCGCGTCACCCACCAGCGCGCCGATGACGCCCGAACCCTCCGCCGCGACCAAGGACCACAATCGCCGGATGCTGCTGTTCCTCGCGGACATGCTGTCCGCCCTGACGGATGCATTGCCCCGACTCGATGACGCCGTCACCCTCGGCCTGAAATTGCTGATCGCCGGCGCCGCCGAGCAACTGGGAAACCAGGAGAACCTTTCCAATATCGATAAGCTAAAACTACTGCGCGCCAGCCTGGACGCCATGGGCGCGCGGCCGGAACGCATCGACAGTTTTTGCCGGGAATATGCGGATTACCGCCGCGACGAGCTCTACAAGGACATGATTGGTGCCGGTGGCGAAGCCATGCGAGTGCACGCCATCGGCGGCGCCAACGCCTTCCATAACCTGGATGAACGCTTGAAAGATTGGGTCGAGACGGTCATTGCGCGCGACCGTGCTGGCGGCACGCTTGTCGTCATGGCGCTCGACGCGACCATGGTGGCCGACGAACTGACCTCCCTACCGACAACGTTGAAGGCGATGATCGAGTCGGCCGTCGCCGGCAACGAGGGTCGAATCGCTCCATCCGCTAGCGATCATCTTATCGCCGCGTTCCCCAGCGGGCCCGATGCGATCAACGCCGCGACGACCATCCAGCGGCAATTGATCAGTCATAGCGCCGAGACAAACAACATTCGGGTCGAACTCAAGATCGGCCTCGATTCCGGTGATGCCGGCGCAGGTGACGACGCGCTGGCCGAAGGCGAGATCATCGCCACCATTGTCGAGCGGGCCGCTAGAATTTGTGACGAGGCGTATACCGGCGCCATCTTCATCAGCACCGAGGTGCGCGATCTCTGCCCCGGCCGCAATATCCCGTTCGCCTTGGTCGGCGACCGCGCCATCCCGGACGACGACAGCATGACCACCCTCTACCGGGTCGACTGGCAGTCAGGCTCAACCCTGACGACAACAGGTTAGACCAGCGGCAGCAAAGCCTTGGCAACGGCGGCCGGGGCCTCGGTCGGCAGCATGTGACCGACGCCCGGCAGCACGATCACCTCGGCACCAGCAATCACATCGATCAGCGGCTGCGCCGCCTTTACCGGCGTCATGCGATCCTCGGCGCCGAGGATCAGCCGTGTCGGGCAGGTAATCTTGGCCGCCGCCTCGACGGCACCGGTGTAATCGTTGCAGGCCCTCAAACCGACCGCCAAGGTTTCATAACGGCCGTTGGCGATGATGCGGAAGCCGGCGCGGCTGACCCACAAACCCGGCGACGGATGGCCGCCCATGTGGGCGCCAACGCTGAACCCCCAGTCGGTGATCAAGTTGGGCGCCAGTTCCTCGCCGGCTTCGGCGGCGGCAATCAGATCCGGGTGCACCGGCATGGCGGCGGCTGTGCCGACCAATCCCAACGAGCGCACCCGCGCCGGATGCCGCGCCGCCATTTCGATGGCGATCAGCGAGCCCATGGAATGGCCGGCGACACAGGCGGTGTCGACACCGACCACATCCATGAAGCGGGCCAGCCAATCGGCCATGCCCGCCATGTCGGCAATGGCATCACCACCCGAGCGGCCGTGGCCGGGCAAGTCGACCGCCAACACGCGGCGTCCCTTGTGGGCGAGATAACGGGTCTGCATCTGCCACACGGTGCGGTCCATGCCCGAGCCGTGCACCAGCAGCACCGCCGGTTCGGACGGGTCGAGGTCGCGCGACCCGGTGGCGACGTGGATTTGAATGCCGTCGACGGTGATATCCATCAGCCCGCTCCTCAAGCCTTCTGGGACCGACGCAGCGCCGATTTAAAATCGGCGATGATATCGTCCACGTCCTCAATGCCGACGGAAAGCCGGATCATGGCTTCACCGATGCCGGCGGCCTCAAGCGCCTCGGCCGACATCTGTTGATGGGTCGTCGACGCTGGATGGATGACCAAGGTCTTGGCGTCGCCGATGTTGGCGAGATGCGATGCCAGGGTAACGGATTCGATGAAGCGGCGTCCCGCCTCGCGCCCACCGTTGATGCCGAAGCTGAGGATTGAACTGGCACCCTTGGGCAGGATGCGCCGCGCCAATTCATAATCGGGATGAGATTTCAATGACGGGTAGTTGACCCATTCGACCTCGTCGGCGCCTTCCAGAAAGGCCGCCACGGCTTCCGCGTTGGCCACGTGCTTCTGCATGCGGAGCGGCAGGGTTTCGATGCCCTGTAGGATATAGAAGGCGTTGGCCGGGCTCATGCAAGCACCGAAGTCCTTCATGCCCTCCGCACGCGCGCGCATGAGAAACGCCTGCGGTCCAAATTCATCGGCGAAATCGATACCGTGGTAGCCGTCATAGGGCTCGGTCAAGGTCGGGAACTTGCCACCCCGTTCCCAATCGAAGGCACCGGAATCGACCAGAACGCCACCAATGGCGAGGCCATGACCGCCCATGAACTTGGTCAGTGAGTGCATGGCGATATCGACGCCGAAGTCGAACACCTTCATCAGATAGGGCGTGGTGAAGGTGGCGTCGATCATCAGCGGCAGGCCGGCATCGTGGGCGACGGTGGCGATGGCCTCAAGGTCCATCACCTCAATCCCCGGATTGCCCAGGGTTTCGCCGTAGACCAGCCGGGTTTCCGGCCGGATGGCGGCGGCGAAGGCGCCCGGATCACGCGGATCGACGAAGGTTGTTTCGATGCCGAAGCGGGGCAGCGTGTAGCTGAACAGATTGTGCGAGCCGCCATAGAGCGATGCTGAGGAGACGATATGCCCGCCCTTTCCCATCAGCGTCACCACGCCGAGGAACAGGGCCGCCATGCCGCTCGCCGTGCAGACGGCACCGACGCCACCTTCCAACGCGGCAACCCGTTCCTCCAGCACCGACACGGTGGGATTGGAGAGTCGCGAGTAGATATGGCCCGGCTGCTCCAGGTTGTAGAGCGCCGCCGCATGGTCCGTATTCTCGAACATGAACGACGTGGTCTGGTAGATGGGCACCGCGCGCGCGCCCGTCGTCGGATCGGGGCGCTGGCCGGCGTGCAGGCTCAACGTATCGAATTTGGGAAACTTGGGCGAGACCATGGGAATCCTCCTGGGGCGGGACTTTACATCGCCAACGTCAGTGATTAGGCAGTGATTAGGTCCGCGTCAACGATACAACCCCGCCAATTCGGCGGGGATGAAGGAGTGAGACACCATGAGCCGCCACATCAAATCCGTCGCCGTCCTGGGCGGCGGCACCATGGGCACCGGCATCGCCGGGCTGTGCGCGCAGAAGGATTGCAAGGTGCTTTTGCTCGACGTTTCCATGGAGACCGCCGAAAAGGCGCTCGACCGCATCGTCAACGGCCGACCACCGGCGGTCGATGATGCGGCGAAAGCCGGCAATATCAGCCTCGGCACCCTCGACGACGATCTCGACAAGATCGGCGAGTATGACTGGGTCTGCGAAGCCATTGTCGAGGACCTGGCGACCAAGCGGGCATTGTTCGAGAAACTGGACGATCTCCGCAAGCTTGGTTCCGTCGTCTCCACCAACACATCCGGCATCCCGTTACGCGACATTACCGAAGGCATGCCCGCGAGCCTGCGCCGCGATGTCGCCGTCACCCATTTCTTCAATCCGGTGAAGATCATGCGATTGTGTGAATTGGTGCCTGGCGCCGACACCACTCGCGACACCATCGATACCTTCCAATCGTTCCTCGGCGATGTCATGGAGAAGGGCGTCGTTCACGCCAAGGACACCGTCAATTTCATCGGCAATCGCATCGGTTGTTTCTGGATACTGCGCGGCCTGCATGCGGCCAAGGAAGCGCTCGATGCCGGCCACACCCAGGAGGAAATCGATGCCGTCGTCGCCGCGCCGTTCGGGCTGCCGCCGACCGGTCTTTACGGCCTGATTGATCTAATCGGCCTCGACATCATGGATTTGGTCGGCAAGAACCTGGCCATCAACCTGCCAGCCGGCGACATGGGCGTCGACTTTACCGCCTTTCCCGAGGCCGAACACGCCATGCTCGGGCGCGGCCAGTTCGGCCGTAAGACCGGCGGCGGCTTCTACAAGATGACCAAGCTGGACGATGGTTCCCGGTCCAAGGAAACCTTCGATCTGACCACGGGCGACTGGCGTCCCACCACGGAGGCCGACGTCGATCCGGCGCACGCCGGCCCGCCGGCGGTGTTCGCGCCAGATGCGTTGGGCCGCTTCTGCTGGGACATCATGGGCGGCACCCTGTGCTACGCCGCCGACTTGGTACCGGAAATCGCCGACGACATCGTCAACATCGACCGTGCCATGCGATGGGGCTTCGCCTGGAGGCAGGGGCCGTTCCAATTGCTCGATGAAATCGGTCCGGCACGAGTGATCGAAAAGCGGGAACTGGAAAACCTCCACGTGCCGAAGATGTTGCAGGTTCTGCGCGACAGCGGCGGCGAAGGGTTCTATCGTGCCGGTGGAACCGAATATCTCGGCCTCGATGGCGCCTACCATGCGATAGTTGGGGAATGATGGACGACCAATTCGCCAGAAACACCGACGACAACGCGGCGCTGACCGCGCGCGCCCGGACCGTGATGCCGGGCGGCGTGGCGCACGAAGCGCGCTATGCCGAACCCCACGCCAAATACATCAGCCACGCCGCCGGCGCCCGCAAGTGGGATGTCGAAGGCAAGGAATACATCGATTACGCCATGGGCAGCGCCTCGCTGCTGCTCGGCCACGCACACCCGGACATCGTCGCCGCTCTGGTCGAACAGGCGCCCAAGGGCACTTTTTTCGCCGACTGCCATCCGCTGGAACTGGAATGGGCCGGCCTGATCAGCGATTTGATTCCATCGGCGGATCAAGTGCGCTTCACCGGCTCCGGCACGGAATCAACCATGCTGGCCATGCGCCTGGGTCGCGCGCGCTCCGGGCGCCCTCGGATTCTTCGCATCGACGGCCACTACCACGGCTGGCACGATCATGTGCTGAAGGGCATGACGCCGGGCGCCAACGCGGTGGTCAGCCTGGGCGTGCCCGATGCCATCGCCGATCTGGTGCAGGTGGCGCCGCCAGACGTGGAGGTTATCGAACGCACCCTGGCCAGCGATGCCGATATCGGCACCCTGATCGTCGAGGCCTCGGGTGCCAACTACGGCGTCGTGCCGCTGCCCGACGGCTTCCTTGCCGAAGCCCGGCGCCTCGCCGATGCGCACGGTCTAGTGCTGATCTTCGACGAGGTCATCACCGGGTTTCGCTGGAGTCCAGGCGGCCGTCAGGCTATCGACGGCGTCACGCCCGATTTGACGACCCTGGCGAAGATTCTCACCGGCGGCCTGCCTGGTGGCGCCGTCGCCGGAAAGCGCGAGGTCATGCGCTACCTGGACCCAGGCGAAACCATTGACGCCATGACCCCGGCGGTAACCCACAAGGGCACCTTCAACGGCAATCCGCTGGCCGCGGCATCCGGCGTCGCCTGCCTAAAACACCTGGCGACGGGCGAGCCGCAGGCCCGCGCCGACGTCGTCGCCGAAACCCTGCGCGAAGGCATGCGCGAAGTCCTCGGTCGCCTCGGCGTCGAAGGCACCGCCTATGGCGACAGTTCAACCTTCCACCTTTATTTCGGGCCGTGTCCATCCGCCGATATCCGCGACATTCCGGCGGCGGACGTGCGCGCCTCGGCCAAGACCGCATCGGCGGCGTTAAACCGGGGCCTCGGCGAGAGGGGCATCGACCTGATGTCACGCATGAGCGGCGTCACCTCCGCCGCCCACACCGATGATGACCTCGCGCGCACCCTCGATGCGTTCGAGGCAACGGTGCGTGAGATGGCGGATACAGGTATTTTCACCGGTTAAAGAGCTGTCGGTTGTGGCAGAAAGTGCGGCCGGCCAGAGCCAAGGCTACCTAGCGTGCGGTGCGGCGCGCCACGTTACCCAACGCATTTGGGTAGCTGAAGACGGGATGGACGCGACGTGGATGCTGGTCTGATCTCCATCGACTATCGCGACCCAGTTTGGATCGCCATCGCGTTCGTCTTTGGCCTGATCTTCAAGCAGATTAGGCTGCCGCCGATGCTCGGGTTTCTGATCGCGGGGTTCGTCCTGCGGTTTCTCGGCGCGGAAAGCGATCGGTTCCTTCTGGAAATTGCCGATCTGGGCGTAACGTTGCTGCTGTTCACCATCGGCCTGAAATTGCGGGTTAGCACGCTAGCGCGTCCCGAGATATGGGCCACGACGACAATTCACATGGTGGTTTCCATATCAGCAACCGCGGGACTGCTGTTCGGTCTGCGCCATAGCGGTCTCTTGCTTTTTAACACCTTGGATTCTCTCGCTATTCTGATCGTCGCCTTCGCCCTGTCGTTTTCGAGTACGGTATTCGCGGTCAAGACCCTTGAGGATCGCGGCGCCTTGCTCTCGCGTTTCGGCCAAGTGGCGATCGGCGCCCTGGTCATGCAGGATATTGCCGCCGTGGCATTTGTCGCCGTATCGGCGGGAAAACTGCCGTCCATGTGGTCACTGACCCTGCTAGCCCTGATTCCGGCACGCCGGATATTGGCCGCCACGCTCTCGATCAGTGGCCATTCGGAACTTCTCGTCGTCTTCGGGTTCTCCATCGCGTTGGGCGGCGCCTCCTTGTTCGAGGCCGTCGGATTGAAGGGCGATCTCGGCGCCCTCATCATGGGTGCAATGCTCGCGGGGCACCCAAGGGCGAGCGAGCTCTCGAAGAATTTGATGGGGTTCAAGGATGTCTTTCTCGTCTGTTTTTTCTTAATGATCGGCATGGCCGGACTGCCGACCTGGCAAACCTTCGCGACGGCACTGATCCTCCTGGTTCTCTTGCCGTTCAAGATTTCCTTGTTCTTCATCTTGCTAACCCGGTTTCGGTTGCGCGCCCGTGGAGCCACACTCGGGGCGGCCGTGCTTGGCAATTATTCGGAGTTCGGATTGATCGTCGCCGCTGTCGCGACCGGTACCGGATGGCTGCAGGACGAGTGGTTGACAGTGATCGCCCTGGCGCTGTCGGCCTCGTTCATCCTGAGCGCACCTTTGAACATTTTCGCGGATGCCCTGTACGCGAAGTTTCACCAATTCCTGCGAAGCTTTGAAAGCACGGCGCGGCTACCCGGTGACGAAGATATTCCTCTGGTCGGCAATCAAGTCCTGGTTTTCGGCATGGGCCGTGTCGGGCGGGCCGCCTACGACGAAATGAGCGTTGGTCAGCAAAAGCAGGTTCTCGGCATCGACCTGGACGAGGCGGAGGTAACGAACAACGTCGCGGCCGGCCGCCGGGTTGTGCTCGGGGATGCCACCCACCCGGATTTCTGGTCGCGACTCGATGAGCGTCACGAGGCGGTCGACATCATCCTACTGGCGATGCCAAACCATAGTGCCAATGCTGAGGCCGCCCGGCATATCCGTGCGCGGGGATACACTAATTGGATCGTCGCCACCGCATTCTATCCGGACGAAGAGGACAGCCTGAAGGCAAACGGTGTGGATGAAGTCTTCAACATCTACGCCGAGGCCGGAGTCGGCGCGGCGTCACGCATGCGAGCGACAATGGAACCCGGCGACGCGAACCGCTGATAGCGAAGACCATGGTCCCGTGTGGATGCGGACATATCTCGAAGCTACATTGAAACCGGCCATGAATGAAGTAACATGGAGCCGCCGCTCGGCATGTCGCACGGGCCGGATGGCATGCGCCAAACATCATGAGCACTCACCGTCGCGGCACCTATAGTCGCCAGACAATATGCCGTGGAGATACATTGCCTGGGCGATCAACGGACTGTCCCGGTACGAGGCAAAGAGGCCCGATGAGTACCCGTCGCCAAAAAATTCAACGGCTGATCCTGTTCTCCATCCTTCCGATGGCGGCGCTGGCTGCCGGCGGCTATTTCTATCTTGTCGGCGGCCGTTACGTATCGACCGAGAACGCTTACGTGCGCGCCGACGTGATCGCCATCAGCGCCGAGATCGACGGCCGGGTTGCCCGTGTTCTGGTCGACGATAATCAATACGTGGAAGCCGGCGCGGTGTTGTTCGAAATCGATGCGGAGCCGTTTCGCATTGATCTGGCGACCGCCACCGCCGAGTTGGCGTCTGTACGTCAGGAGGTGGATTCCCTGCGCGCCCGCTATCGCGAAAGCGAGGTCGAAATCCGCGCCGCCAACGAACGTATCCGATATCTCGAACTGGAATACGAACGCCAACGCGAATTGAGCGGCAAGGGTCATGGCTCGCGGGCCCGCTTCGAGGCGGCGGAACATGATCTGGCGACCGCCCGCCAGCGGCTCGAAGCCTTTCGCCAACGCCGGCTCATGGTGATCGCGGAACTCGGCGGGCAACCGGACATCGCGGTGGAGCGACACCCCCGCTACATGCGCGCCGAGGCGGAACGCGCGCGCGCCGCCCTCGATCTGGCGCGAACTTTGATCCACGCGCCGGTATCCGGTTATTTGGGCAAGGTGACGCTTGAGGCTGGCGAGCAGGTGGATGCCGGCGAGAGCGTGTTTCCGCTGGTGGCTACCGGCGATCCCTGGATCGAAGCCAACTTGAAGGAAGTTCATCTGACCCACGTGAACGTCGGCCAAACGGCCGAGGTGGAAATTGACAGCTATCCCGATCGCACCTGGAACGCCGTGGTTGAAAGCATCAGCCCGGCCACCGGCGCCGAGTTCGCGCTGCTTCCGGCGCAAAACGCGACCGGGAATTGGGTCAAGGTCGTGCAGCGTATACCGATCAAGCTGCGGCTGAATCCCGTGCCGAACATGCCGCAACTTAGGGCCGGCATGACCGTGACGGTGAAGATCGACACCGGCCACGAGCGCCGGCTTGATACCTTCATCAAGCAGGTATCGGCGGCGACCGGCCAGCGCGACAAACCTTGACGGCGGATCGGAAGAATCACCGCGCCCGTGCCCCGTAACCCTGCGTCCCGCCGATGACAACCGCCGTCGCCACCCTGGATGATGCCACGGACCGGCAACGGTGGTTCCTGTTGGGCGCCATCGTCACCATGGCGACGCTGTATTCCATGACTATTCTCGTCGTCGGCGTGATCCTGCCGCAGATGCAGGGTGCGTTGTCGGCGACGCCGGATCAAATTTCCTGGACGGTGACATTCAATATTCTGGCGACCGCCGTGGTGACACCGCTGACCGGTTGGTTGACCGGGCGCTGGGGCTGGCGCGGCGTCACCCTAACCTGTCTGAGTGGCTTCACTCTGTCGACGCTGTTTTGCGGCCTGTCGCAGAACCTCGAACAACTGGTCTTCTTTCGTATCCTGCAGGGCGGACTGGGCGCCCCATTGATCCCCATGGCACAGGCCGTCGTGCTGAGCTCGTTCCCCAAGCACCAGCATGGCATGGCGACCTCTCTGTTCGGCATGGGCGTGGTCGTCGGTCCGATTTTCGGCCCGGTGTTCGGCGGAATTCTGAGCGAGATTTTCAACTGGCGCTGGGCGTTCTTCATGATCGTGCCCATGGCCTCCATCGCGCTCTCCATGTTGTGGGTGCTGTTGCCGGACAAGGGCAAGAAGGACCGCGTCGATTTCGCCTGGACCGGTTTTCTGGCGTTGTCGGTCGCGTTGACCTGCCTGCAACTCATCCTCGACCGCGGCCAACGTGCCGATTGGTTCGACTCCAGCGAGATCGTCGGAGAAACCGCGATCGGCCTCGCGGCCTTCTCCATCTATGTTCTGCACAGCCTGGCATCGCGTTCGCCGCTGTTGAACCTGCGGCTGCTCGCCAACCGCAACTACGCCCTCGGCCTCATCATCGTCACCGTGTATGGCATGCTCAATTTCACCCCCATGGTAATCATGCCGAGCATGTTGAAGGACTTGGGCGGCTATCCGGAATCCATCATCGGCATCTTGATCGCCGGGCGGGGATGCGGCGCCCTGTTCGGCTTCTTCATCGCCAATTGGGTTTCGCGCATTGATGTTCGCTTCGGCATCACGCTTGGTTTTCTCATCCAGGCATGGTCCGGGTGGCACATGATGGGCTTCACCATGGATGTCTCCATTGTCGACGTCATGGCCGCCAGCCTAGCGCAGGGCCTGGCAGTGGGCTTGATATGGGTGCCGCTAACGGTTTCCACGTTCGCCCGCATCGACACCGCCCACATGGCCGAGACCTCGTCGATGTTTCATCTGTTGCGCAACATCGGCTCCAGCATCTTCATCTCCCTCAGCGTCACCACGATCATCCGCGAATCAGCCAAGAAACACGCACACCTGAGCGAATTCATCTCCCCCTATAACGAGGCATTGCGTAATTTCGACTATGGCGCGGTTTATGATCTCGGCAATCTGGCGGACCTCGCGCGGCTCAACGCCGAACTCATCGATCAGGCGCAAATGATCGGATTTCTAAACGCCTTCGGCCTCTACACCTTGGCCTGCGTGCTTGTCCTGCCGCTGGTGTTTCTAATTCAACCGGTGGCGAAACCGGGCGCCGCGTCCTAAAGGCTACGCCTTGTCCAACGCGCGCGGATTGCTCTCGCCCAGTTTCGTCCGCGTCGTTTCCACAAGATAGGCGTGAACCGCCCCCGTCTGGTCGGCTGGCAAACTGCCGTCGCGCAGCGTTTTCGCCAACACGGCTTCCAATTCCAGCAACGTGCCGCTACGGCCGAGGATTGTGACGAGGCGGGCTCGCGCGGCGGCGGCCGGTTCGTCGCCAGCGGTGATCTGGCGACCGACGATAGCCATGGCATTGGCCGCCATCAGCGCTTTATATCTCGCACCACCGGAGAGGTCGCCGGCAACATCGTCGCGCAACACCTGACGGGCCAGATCGAGCAGGTCGGCGAGAGAAGGATTGGGACGCATCAGGCGGGTTCCGTCATGGTGAGGATTTCCAATTCGAGCTCGGGCACCACGTGAGCGGTCAGGGCGGCTTCCAGATTCCGTTCGCCCCCACTGACGAACCGATCGGCCTGTTGCAGGGCGATGACCGCCCAACGCACATGCGCCATGACTTCCCAGTAGCGGATGCGGGCGGGATCGATATTTTTGCCGGAAACTTCCTTGTATCCGGCGTGGAAGGCCTGGCGGGAACCAATGCCACCGGCTTCTCGGTCTCGCGCGCCGAAACGCCAGCAGGCGGCGCAGAACCAGCCGAAGTCCTCCAGCGGATCGCTCCAGCCGGCGAACTCCCAATCGAGAATGGCCGCCAAATCACCATCGTCGGAAACCATCAAGTTTCCGGTGCGGAAATCCCGGTGGCAGAGCACCACATCGCCCGGCACCGGTGCGTTGCGTTGCAGCCAGGCCAGGCCCCATTCGATCGCCGGGTGCGGCTCGGGCAAGGCGTCTAGATCGCGGCGGCAGGTGGCGATGACCGCCTCGGCCGGATTGTCCGGTGGCGTACCGAGGAAACCGGCTTCGGTGGCCGGCGGCGCCATACCGTGAATGCGCGCCAGATTGGCGCCCAAGGACGCCGCCAACGCCTCGTTGGCGCCACGTTTGACCACGCGAAAACCGGCGGCTTCCCCCTCGACCCGATGCATGACGAAGAACGGCGCGCCGATGACGGCGGTGTCCTCGCAGATCAGGCAGGGCTTGGGCACCACGACGCCGGCTTTTTCGGCCCATTTCAGCAGTCGGTATTCCTCCGCGCGGCCGCGGCTGGCGGCGATGGCGCTGGGGGCGTCCTTCTTCAAAACCAATTCGTGGGCGCCGGGCCATTCGCCACCGTCGACGGTGATGTCGAGCCGCCAGTTTTCCTGCACCGCGCCGCCCGACAACGGTTCCAGCCGCGTGATCGCGACGGGGGCGCCGGAACGCTCGCTCAAATAGGTCTGCAGGCTGTCGCGGATCGCGGGGTCAATGGCCAAGGATCAATCTTCCGCGCCCCAGGACCACAGATCCTTGCCTTTTTCGCGTAGGATGCGGGCGATGACCATCTTGTGGACTTCCGACGCACCGTCCACCAGACGCGCCTGGCGGGCGTAGCGGTACATCCATTCCAGCAGCGTGTCCTTGGAATAACCCTTGGCGCCAAGCAGTTGGATCGCCGTGTCGACGCAATGATGCAAAATATCGGCGACCGCGTTCTTGGCCGCCGAGACCTCCATGCGCGCCCGGCTGCCCTGATCCAGCGTCCACGCCGCATGCATGGTCAGCAAGCGGCCGGTGTGGATGCCCATGGCGGCGTCGCCGAGCATCATCTGCACGCTTTCCTTGTCGATCAATTTGCCGCCGAAAGCCTCGCGGCTTTCCACGTTCTCCAACGCGATTTCGAGCGCGCGACGCGCCATGCCGAGCCAGCGCATGCAATGGGTCAGACGCGCGGTGCCGAGGCGGATCTGCACGCATTTCATGCCCTCGCCCTCGCCCATCAGGCGGTTTTCGTCGGGCACCATCAGGCCGTCGAATTCGAGCTCGCAATGGCCGCCGTGTTCTTCCGGTCCCATGATGGCGATGCGGCGGATGATCTTCCAACCAGGATCATCCCGGTGGAACAGGAAGGCGGTCAGGTTGCGGCGGTCATCGTCCGAAGTGCGGGCCAGTACGATGAAGTGTTCGGCTACCTCGGCGCCGGTGATGAACCATTTGCGCCCGCTGATGCGCCAGTTGTCGCCGTCACGGACAGCACGCGTCTGCATCATGCCGGCGGGGTCTGAGCCGGCGCCGGGAGCCGGTTCGGTCATGGCCAGGGCGGAACGCATGCGACCATCGATGATCGGTTGCAACCAGCGGTCTTTCTGCGCTTCGGTGGCGACCCGGTTGAGAATGAACATGTTTCCGTCGTCGGGCGCCGCCGCGTTGAACACCACGGGGCCGAAGATCGAACGGTTCATTTCCTCGTAGCACGCCGCCATGCCGACGGTATCGAAGCCACGGCCACCGCGCGCCACCGGCATGCTCAACGCCCACAAACCCGCCGCCTTGGCATCGGCTCGCACGGCGCTCAGCACGTCCTCGCGGATGTTTTCATGGGCGTCGAAATTGGCCCGGTCGACCTCGATCGCAAACAGCCGATCCTCGACGAAGGCGCGGATCGCCCGGCGGGTTTCATCGACTTCGGGGGACAGGGAAAAATCCATTAGAGTGAGCTCACTAAGTGGCCACCGTCTACGGGGATGATGGCGCCAGTCATGTAATTGGACGCGTCGGACGCCAGGAGCAGCAGCGGGCCGTTGAGGTCCGTCACCTGGCCGACCCGGCGCATGGGGATGCGGTTGGTCATGCGCTGACCCACCTCGGTATTCAGAAAGTCCCTATTGAGATCGGTTTCAACATAACCCGGCGCCAGCGCGTTGACGCGGATATTGTAGCGCGCCAGTTCCAGCGCCATGGCCTTGGTCATCTGCACCACGCCGGCCTTGGAAACTGCATAGGGCGCCACCCCCGGCGACACGCGAAAGCCGAGGATGGAAGCAATATTGACGATCGATCCGCCGGACTTTGTCTCGCTCATGCGACGCGCCGCTTCCTGGGCGACGATCCAGGCACCCTTGAGGTTGGTGTCGATGACCTTGTCCCAATCTTCCTCCATCATATCCAACAGCGGTTTGCCGATGGCGGTGCCAGCGTTGTTGATGACGATTTCCGGCTGGCCGAGTTTCTTGGTCACGCTGTCGAAGGCACGGGCGACGGATTTCGGCTTGGTCACGTCCATGGTCACCGCACAGGCATCCACACCGGCGGCCTTTATCTCCGCGGCGACCTCCTCGATCAGCGCCTTGCGGCGGGCGACGACGGCAACTCGCGCACCGGCGGCGGCGAGGGTCAGCGCGAAGTGCCGACCGAGGCCGGACGAGGCCCCGGTGACCAGGGCGACGCGGCCTTGAAGCAACGTGTTGGCGGTCATGGTTTAGCCTCCTCGGCGGTCGCCCGCGCCTGATCACGCAGCACGTATTTCTGAATTTTGCCCGTCGACGTCTTGGGCAGCGGGCCGAATATCACCCGGGTCGGTGCCTTATAGCGGGCCATGTTGTCCTTGCACCACTGGATCACGTCGGCGACCTCGATATCCGCCTCGTTGGCGGGTTTGGGCGTGACGAAGGCGCACGGGGTCTCGCCCCACTGCTCGCTCGGCATGGCGACCACCGCCGCCTCCATGATCTTGGGATGCTTGTAGAGGCATTCCTCGATCTCCAGCGACGACACGTTCTCGCCGCCGGTGATGATGATGTCCTTGGCCCGGTCCTTGATCTCCACGTAACCGTCGGCGTGCATGACACCCAGATCGCCGGTATGAAACCAACCGCCAGCGAACGCGGCATCGGTGGCATCGGCGTTCTTCAGATAGCCCTTCATCACGGTGTTGGAACGGATCATCAGCTCGCCCATGGTTTCGCCGTCGGCGGGCGTGTGCAGCATGCTGTCCGGATCGATGATGGATTGTTCGGTCAGGGTCGGATAGCCAACCCCCTGGCGCGCCATGCGGCTGGCTTTCTCATTGAGCGGCAGGTCCGACCATTCTTCCTGCCAGGCACACACGGTGGACGGCCCATAGGTTTCCGTGAGGCCGTAAAGATGGGTCACCCGGAATCCCATGGTTTCCATGCCGGCGATGACGGCGCTGGGCGGTGCCGCGCCTCCGGTGGCGATTTCAACTGTCTGCTCGAACGCCACCTTCACGGCGGCCGGCGCGTGCACCAGCATGTTGAGCACGATCGGCGCGCCGCACATATGTGTCACCCGATGGTCGCGGATCATCGGGAACACCAGCGCCGGATCGACGTTGCGCAGGCAGACATGGGTGCCGCCGACGGCGGTCACCGCCCAGGTGAAAGTCCAGCCGTCGCAATGGAACATGGGCAGCGTCCACAGATAGACGCTTTCCGACCCGAGCCGCATGACCAACGCATTGCCCAGCGCGTTCAGGTAGGCGCCCCGGTGGTGATAGACGACACCCTTGGGATTGCCCGTGGTGCCGGAGGTATAGAGCAGGCAAATCGCCTGCCATTCGTCATCCGGAGGGGTGATGGGATGGCTGGCGTCACCCTCGTCGAGAAAGGTCTCGTATTCCATCTCGCCGATCAGCTCTCCACCCTCGGCCAGCGTGTCGTCGATGTCGATGACGATCAGATCACGATCCAGTCGCGCCAAGGCATCCTTGATCACCGGCGAGAATTCGCGGTCGGTCAACAACACCTTGGCTTCCCCATGATCGAGGATGAAGGCGATGGTGGTGGCGTCGAGGCGATAATTCAGCGCATTGAGCACGGCGCCGGTCATCGGGATGCCGTAGTGGGCTTCCAGCATCGCCGGCGCATTGGGCGACATCACGGCGACGGTATCGCCAATGCCGATGCCGCGCCCCTTGAGCGCGCTCGCCAAGCGACGGCAGCGATTGCCGAATTCGCCCCAGGTCAGTCGCAAAGCGCCATGGATCACGGCGGTTTTGTGAGGATAGACGTGCTCCGCCCAGGCCAGAAAATTGAGCGGCGTCAACGGCTGATGGTTCGCCGCGTTGCGCCCCAGGTGCTGTTCGAAAATATTGCCGATGGTTTTATCCATCCTGGTCACGACCTCCCTGATCGATCCGTCTTGACAATTACCACCCCGCGCCCCACGGAGAAACCCTGGATACGGCGGATACCTGGGGAGGCCAAGCGCATGCGCGATTTGAAGGATTTACCAGCCATTGCGTTCGGCACGCGGGTGCGCACGACACCCTACCACGACGCCACCCGGCGCTGGGGATGCAGCTGTTACACGGTCTATAATCACACCTATCTTCCGGTGTTCTATGAAAGCCCGATCGATGATTACAACGCCCTGATCAACGATGTCTCCCTGTGGGACGTGGGCTGCCAGCGCCAGGTCGAAATCGCCGGCCCGGATGCCGCGCGCTTCGTGCAGTACCTGACGCCGCGCAACCTCGCGGACTGCAAGGTCGGCCAGTGCAAATACGTTCTGCTGACCGCCTACGACGGTGGCATCGTCAACGACCCGGTGTTGCTGAAATTGGCGGAGGACCGGTTCTGGCTGTCGCTCGCCGATTCCGACGTGTTGCTGTGGGCCAAGGGCGTGGCGCTGCATGGGGAATGGGACGTCACCATCCATGAACCCGACGTCTCGCCGGTGCAGGTGCAGGGTCCAAAATCGACCGACGTCATGCGCGACGTGTTCGGTGAATGGATCGACGATCTGAAATACTTCTGGTTTCGCGAGATCGAGCTGGACGGCGTGCCCCTGGCCATCTCCCGCACCGGCTGGAGCGGCGAACGCGGCTATGAAATTTATCTGCGGGACGGCAGCCAGGGCGACTGGCTGTGGGAGCGCATCATGGACGCCGGCAAGTCCTACGGCATCAAGCCGGGTGCGCCGTCCGCCATCCGCCGCATCGAGGCCGGCATCCTGTCCTATGGCGCCGACATGGACCTCACCAACAATCCGTTCGAGATCAACATGGACCGATTGGTGGATACGGACATGGAAGCCGACTACATCGGCAAGGAAGCGCTGCAACGGATCAAGGAAGCCGGCGTGCCGCGCCGTCTGGTGGGCATCGAGATCGCCGGCTCGCCCCTGCCGGCGCCCAACGTCAAGCGCTGGCCGGTTTATATGCAGGAAATCGGCATCGGCCATGTCACCAGCTGCGTGCATAGCCCGACCTTGCAGAAAAATGTCGGCTTCGCGCTGCTGGCCCACGATTGGACATCGCCGGGAACGGAAATTAGGATCGAGGCCGAGGACGGCGAGCGTTCGGCCCATGTGGTCGCCCTGCCGTTCACAGAGAAACGCCAAAACAAGTGACCAGGAAAAGTGATGGGATGCCAACGATGAACGAGATGTTCAAGGCCGCCTGCGTGCAGAACCAGGCCGGCGCCGATGCCGCCGAGACCGAGGCACGGGCCGAGGAATTGATCCGCGAGGCCGCTGGCCGGGGCGCCGATCTGATTGTCACGCCGGAATTCTTCAGCTGTTTCCACGTGGACGATGACGGCATCCACACCGGCCCGCACGCCGAAGATGATCACCCGACGCTGTCTTGCTTCCAGGCGCTGGCGGCGGAACTGGAAACCCGGTTGGTGCTCGGCTCGCTGGCGGTGACGACGGCGACCGGTAAACTCGCCAACCGGCAGTTCGTCATCGACCCGACAGGCGCCATCGTCGCCCGCTATGACAAGATTCACCTGTTCGATGTCGACATCGACGACGATGATCGGTTCAGGGAATCCGCCACCTTCGCACCCGGCGAGACCGCCGTGGTCACGGACACCCCTTGGGGCGGACTCGGCCTGTCCATCTGCTATGACCTGCGCTTCGCCTATCTCTACCGCGACATGGCGCAGGCCGGCGCCCTCTTCCTGACTTGCCCCGCCGCCTTCATGCAGAAGACCGGAGAAGCCCACTGGCACGTGCTGCAACGGGCACGCGCCATTGAGACCGGTTGCTACGTGTTCGCTGCCTGCCAGTCAGGCAGCCATGGCAAGGCCCGAACCTACGGCCATTCGGTGATTGTCGGCCCGTGGGGCGAGGTGCTGGCGGACGCCGGTGAGGAAGAAGGCATCATCGTCGCGGACATCGATCCAGCTCAGGTGGCAAAGGCCCGCAAGCGCATTCCCGCTCTAGTGCACGACCGCGCCTATGCCGCGCCGACGCTCGCCGGCGCGGCCGCCGCCGAAGCCGCTGAATAATTCAGCCGCCGAAATCAGCCTTCGGCTTGTAACCCTGCCAGGCGAACCAATAGGCGATATGCCCGGCAATGCGCGGCAACTTAGTGCCGTCGACGCCGATCAGTGCGTCCTCCGCCACCTTCCACTCGCCATCCTTGGCCTTCAGCGTAGACAGGTCCGCCGCCGCCTGCTCGAACGAACGGCCGTCCCGTCGATAGGCACGCACGGTTCGCGTCGCCGCGTCACCGACCAACACCACGTCGTCGCTGCCCAGCGTGTCATTGATCACCTTGCCACCCTCGAAGGCCGTAACCGGCCACGCCTTCTCGGCACCGAAGGCCCGGGCGGCAAACACGTAGTCTTTGGCCTTCAGGCGGGCATCGCGCACCAACGCCGGGAACATTAGCTTATCGCTTGAAAAGTAATCGGCGTAGGGACGACCCGGGGAATAGTCACGCACGTAACCGGTTTTTTCCGACAGCACCTTGGTCGCCGGCTGGCGGGCCAGCCAATTCTTCCATGTGGTGATGGTCACCGGCAGTACGGTAAGTTCTATGCCGGTACCAGCCAGCGGCCCGACAACCGGTCGGCCGGTGAACTGATTCCACAGCGACTTGGTGCCGTGATCATACATAAGCTTATTGGAGCGGTAGAGCAGTCCCGAAGAACCGAACTTGAACGGCTTGGTACGCGGCGCGACCGTACTGTCGAAAAGAATGCCGGAACCGCACAAGGTGCAGTAGGCCAGCGTGACATGTTTACCGCCGACCACGTCGTTGAACATTTCGTGCCAAGCCAGGAAACGCAACGGATAGGCGCGAACATCACCGTTGATGACGACGCCAAAAACCAACTCGTCGTCGGTGATATAGCGGGCTTCCGCCGGTGTCACATGGTTGGGATAATCCAGCGACGGTATGCCGGTCAGGGCCGGCACGCCGCCCCACGTGATCTCCTCCAGGCGGATATCGTGCTTGATCCCGCGCCGAACCATGGTCCGGTAGTTCTCGTCGATGGAGCGTAGGACATCCGCCTTGAAACCGTCGAAACCGGCGTAGGGCTTGATTTCCGGGTGGGCTTCCTGCCACAGCATCCAGTCGTGCCAGTCATCGCCGTCCACATCGGCTTTTGTAAGGGTGCGCAGGGTCTCAATGATGGGCTGATCGTCGGTAATGTAGCGCAACATGGTGATCAGCGCCGCCACCACGTCGGTCTTGCCGCGCTCCTCGATAATGCGCAACGCCTTCTGGCGATCCGCGGCACTGGAGAGCACGGTACGCACCAGAAGATCCGCATCACTGACCTCGGTCTCACTGGTGGGCGGCGATGATGCGTCCTGGCTGTGCACCGCCAATGGCATCATCGCAACCAGTGTCGCCAGCGCGATCACGGTCCATGGATTCGTCATGCTCGGCATCCTCATTTTTTGAAATCCTTATGTGCGGGCAGCGGGCGGATAGATCGAGTCACGTTGCATCACGGCTGCGTAAACACGCCGCGGGGCCGTAAACCGATCCTTGCACCCTTCGCCGGTGCCTGATTTAGTCCCGCTCATGGATACCTTCCGCTTTACCGACGGCCCGTCGCCACTGCTGATCAGCGTGCCGCATGCCGGCACCCATATTCCCGATGATCTCCGGGCGCGCATGACCGACGTGGCCGACGAGACGCCAGACACCGACTGGCACGTGGACCGGTTGTATGATTTCGCGCCAGCCATGGGGGCCGCCATGCTGGTGGCCACCCATTCCCGCTTCGTCACCGACCTGAACCGGGGTCCCGATGACGCGCCGCTCTATCCCGGACAGGACGCTGAAGGCCTGTGCCCGCTGAAATCCGGTGACCACCGCCCAGTCTACCAGCCCGGCGAGGAACCCGGCGACAACGAAATCGCCGACCGGCGCGAGACCTACTGGCGCCCCTATCACGACCAACTGGCCGCCGCTCTCGACGCCATCAAGCAGCGCCACGGTTTCGCGCTGTTGTGGGACGCCCATTCCATCAAGTCGGAACTACCGCGCTATTTCGACGGCAAGCTGTGGGACCTAAATCTCGGTACCGGTGGCGGCACCACCTGCGACGATCGCCTGTCCGCCAGTATCATGGAGGTGGCGAACGAGGCCGCCGGCTTTACCAGCATCCTCAACGGCCGCTTCATCGGCGGTTACATCACCCGCAACTACGGCCAGCCGGCCGACAACATTCACGCCATCCAACTGGAACAGTCCTGGGCCACCTACATGGACGAGCAACCGCCCTACGGCTACCGCGAAGACCTCGCCGCCTCGGTTCGCCCGGTGCTGCAACGCTTCATTCAGACCATGTTGGCGTTTCGGCCGTAGACGTCCGGGTCGCCATACGAACCAACCACCGGGCCTGAAATCGCATGACGGGCCAATACTAGAAAATCCCATATGAAAATTCTCAACCTAGGCCCGATTTCCCGTCAAGCAATTGGCGGCGAACTGGCAGGCGGCGCGGCGGCAGCCTTGGTTTCACTTTCCCAGTGTATCGGCCTGGGGATTATTGCCTTCGCGCCTCTCGGTGATTCGTTTCTCGGATACGGGGTCATCGCCGGGGTCATGGGCGCTGCCATCGTCACCGCGTTCTCATCGGTCATCGGCGGTTCGCAGGGAATTGTCTCGGGCATCCGCGCCTCGGTCGCCATTGTCTGCGCCACCGAGATCGCGCACTTGCTGCCGCTCGGGATCGAACCACATCTCGCCATGGTCCTGGCGCTATTCACGCTGTTCCTGGGGGGATTGATTCAGATCGGCCTGGGGCTCTGCAGGGCGGGGAACGTGCTCGAAAGCATGCCCCACGCAATCCTCGCCGGCTTCGTCAACGCGGCGGCCCTTCTGGTTGTCATCGGTCAGATCAAGAGCATTCTTCAGATACCCGATTCCGAAAGCCTGTTTTCCAACGGCATCGGTTTCGGCGCCGATACCCTGGCCAGAATTGGGATCGTCGTCATCACCGTCGCGGCGACATTCGTGAGCCAGCGATTTCTGTCCCGGATACCTGGCATTATCATCGGCGGCATCGTTGGCACCGCCGCCTATTATGTCACCTTGGGCACCGGGCTTCCGCTCGATCTAGGCGGAACCATCGCCGAAATCAAACTGCACGGCGGATCGCTGGAGCCAATCGTGGGATTTTTCGGCTTCGTATCGGAAGCCGTGCACACAACAATCAACCAAGGCGCCGAAGCGCTACGGTGGCAGAATTTTGCCGTGCCTCGTGAAATTTTGCCGGACATTCTGACAATCATCATTCCGGCGACGATATCGGTCGCCGTTCTGCAATCATTGGATACCCTCATCACCCTATCGGCCTGCGACGAACATACGAACCAGAACTCGAATGCCAACAGGGAACTCATCGCCCAGGGTGTCGGCACGGCGGTGAGCTGCGGCTTGGGATACCTTCCCGGTTCGGGCAGCATGATCCGGACGCGCCCCAGCCTGATATCCGGTGGCAGAACGGCCTGGTCAGCGTTGTTTTCCAGCCTGTTGCTGGTCTTCATGATCGTCTTCATGGCGCCTGTCGTTCGCATGATCCCCAATGCGGTCGTTTCCGGGGCGCTCTTTGTTATCGCCTACGACTTGATTAATAAATGGTCGCTGACACTGGTTCGGAAACTGCCGGGAAGCAAATGGCAGGACAGTAAAGCGCTCTACACGGATGTCCTCATCATCACTCTGGTGATCATGGTCGCGCTCGCGCTCGGTGTCGTCGAGGCCGTCGGCGCCGGTCTCGCCGTCGCGATCCTAGCCTTTGTCGCACAAATGAGCCGTTCACCAATCCGAAGAATTCTACGGGGCGACGTGTTGCATTCCCATCTGCAACGGGATGACCGATAGTGTCCCTGGAGGTGGTGTAAGAGCGTTGGCCTCACACTGATCTTCGCCGG
>JAYOFM010000001.1:64233-97139 GCA_038117225.1 Rhodospirillales bacterium | reverse complement strand
GTGTGCGCGGCTATCGAAAGAACAAGGACGCCTGCGTCGCCATCAAGATGCCGGCGAATGCCTTTCCGACCGGATCCGGTTACGGAACGGGATGGGAGTGCGTTCGCGGCTATCGAGAGGCGAATAGATCCTGTGTTGCGCTCGTCGTGCCAAAGAACAGCCACCTGAACTCGGCCGGCGACAGGTGGAAATGTGATCGCGGTTACCGCAAGGCAAGCAGCTCCTGTCTTCCGATCAAGGTGCCGGCGCATGGTTATCTGGCAGATTCATCATACGATCAGGGCTGGAAATGCGATCGCGGTTATCGCCCCGATAAAGGCGATTGCGTCGCCGTCAAGGTGCCGGCGAACGGATATTTCGTCGATGCCGCCTACGGCACCGGGTGGAAATGCAACCGCGGATTCCGGGTCAGCAACGAAACCTGCGCCGCCGTGGAAGTGCCGGCGAATGCCTTCTTGGTCGATTCTTCTTATGGAAACGGCTGGCAATGCGAACGCGGCTATCGGTCGGTCAAAAAAGGGTGCACCGCCGTGGACGTGCCGGCGAATGCGCATCTGGATTTTTCGGGTAACGACTGGGAATGCGACCGTCCCTACCGCAAGACCGCCGATCGCTGCGCGCAGCCGTAAAGACCAACGCGGCGCCCTGGTGAACGCCGCGACCTCCGCGCCGCGACCTAACGCGAGCGGGCGCTGCCTCGAATGGCGCCGGAATTACTCTTTAAATTGACGCTTTCACGTGGACTCGGAATGGCCTTTCCCCGCGCATCAAACTGCGCCGGCCCGGTCGACTGTTCCGGTCGATCAGCGTTGACGTTTCGCTTTTTGCCCTTCAACGCGGCTTTCGCCTTTGCACGCTCGCGGGCCCTGGCTTTCGTCATGCCTCATTCGCCTTTTTGCATTCCGCGACCCGAACATCCGGGCGGCGGCAAAACTCGCTAAACCGGCTTCGTCTTTTCGCGCAGCGCCGCCATCTGCTTGTTGTACTGCTCGGTCAGCCGGTCTTCATCGGTCATTTGCGCCGCCGTCGCAATTTCCCAAATGCGCGCCTGCATTTCCACACGCGGCGCGTTTTCCTGCACCGCCTCGAAGGTCTCGTTGATCTGGTGTCGCAGACGACCCATACCATTCTTTAAAGCCTCGATGACCTTCTGCGCCTCGAGATTCACGGCGCCGGCATCCGTCAGGGCCGCCTCCAGGGTCTCGACCTGCTCCATCAATTCGATAAACTGCATGTCCTGGGCCATCTGTGCCTCGGTCATGTCGGTGAAGGCCTGACTGGCGCGCGCCACTTCCTCGCGCAACTGCGTGATCTCCTCGTCCGCCGCCGCCAGCAGCTTTTTATGATCGTCCAGGTCGCTACTCATCGCGCGGTGCCCCCAAGCACATCACATCACCGTTCTTGCCTGCATCATATCGTGTTCCTGACAAAACTGGAGTCCTCTTATCCGACGCGACCATGAATCGAAACGTCAGATTGATACGCGGGCCATGATCAGTCGCCGTCCGTGCCCCGGATCTTGGAAGCCGGTGCTGCCATCGCGCCTGGGTATCACCAGCCATGACTAAGATGCTAGCCGCTTCGAGAACCACCTCATGGCGGTTGCGGTAATCATCACGGCGGCGAAATTGGAACCGCCGAGCAGCCCCGAGACTGACCGATGCGATGATTGGTCGCGATCCGAGTTCGGCCTCGTCATCGGAATGCCAGCCCATACAATCCCGACCATCGCGATACAGATTGAGCAACACGCCGTTGAAGACCGTGCCGGCGACGGCTTCCGCCCGCGTCTTGATCGATGTCAGCAACGGCGTCCACGGGCGCGGCGGATGGTCGATGCCGGAATACCGATAGCCGACGTCGCCATGCCAGGCGACAAGACGCGGCACTGCTATATCGCGGCCGAACATGTGAAGGTGTTCCTGGCGCCAATCGGTCTCGAGGTGCAGTCGCCTCAACAAATCATCGGCGGCGACGGCATCGAAGCATTGACGGTGGAGCCGCGCGTCGGCGCCGTCGAGGGGGATAAATTCGGGCGCGAACAGCGCGCGAGTCGGCAACGCGTCCATGTCAATGAACGGTGCCGACGTTCTTCATGAAATCCTCGCGCGCCGCAGAGGCGATGACGATTTCCATCACGTCGCCTTCCCGATAGACGTTGAGCGGCACGTCAACGCCTGCGTCACCGAGACTCCAATACTGACGATAGAATCCGGCCAGATCGTCGACCGGTCGGCCGGCGATGCCGATGACCAGATCGCCGGTCTGCAGGCCCGCCCGCGCCGCCGGACCGTCATCCCACAACCCGGCGACGACGACGCGGCCGTCCGATTCCGCCGAAAACACGCCGAGCCATGGCCGGGGCGGCCTTTGGCGTCGGCCATGCGCCGTCAGTTCGGCCATGATCGGTGGCAGTAAATCGATCGGGATGACCATGTTGCCATGCTGGCGCGCACCACCGTCGACCACTTCCTCGACCAACAGCGAGCCGATACCGACCAGACGCCCGGCCTCGTTGATCAGCGCACCACCGCCCCATAACGGGTGCGGTGGGCTGGTAAACAGCGCCTCGTCCAACAGATACTCCCAATAGCCGGCGAAGGCCCGTTTATCGATCACCTCGGTCATCACCGATCCGGCGCGACCGCCGTGGCCGGCAAGAATGACCGGATCACCGATGCCAAGATTTTCCGCGCTGCCGATTTCGATCGGCGCCGCGTTAAGACGGCCGAGCGGCTGCACCAATCCAAAGCCGGTTTCCTGATCATAGCCCATGACGTGGCCCTCGATGGCGCCGCCATGATTGTCCTTCAGCCAGACCCGCTGCGCCTCGACCACCAGATAGCCGACGGTGACGACCAAGCCGCGCTCGTTGATGACCACCGCGTGGCCGGCGCGCTCGGTGCCCAGTGTACGGGCGGTGAAGCCGTTGTCCGGAATTTCGCTGTGCAGGGCGACAACGGAATCGAGGGCACGCTCCAGATCGAACGACACATCCGCCTCTCGCGGTTGCAGTTCATCGGGGATCATCGGCGCTTCGAACTCGTAATCGCTCATGCGGTTCCATCATCCATGGGTGACGGAAACTCTATCCCTCGGTACCGACGATGGGCAAGCGCAGGCACGATGCCCGGCCTGGCTGGCGCAGCAGCGTCAGAATCGGCGGGCGGCCGTCCGGAATCCGGGTGAAATGGTCCGAATCGGCCGCCGCGATGGCCAACCGCACCCGGTGTCCGGCGCGGAACAGGTAGGAGACCGGCAGCAAGCCGAATGACACCGCCGCCGGCTCGCCCGGCACCAGCGTCGCCGCATCGGCGCGGTTGAAGGAATGCTGCGGCCCGATGGCGGGAATATTCGCCGGTCCGGTGCCCGGCTTTCGGTGCAGCGCGCGGAACACGCCTTCGGTGACATAGACGCAGCGACCGTCCGGCGTCACGTCGGCGACGTAGACGAACAGTGCGCAGTCCTTTTCCGAACAGGTGAAGTGCAGGTCAATCTCGGGATGGCCGGTGACTTCCGAATCGGCGGCGAAGGGATCCGACGTATAGGTCAGCATCTTGGCGTCGCGGCCGTCCCAATCGACGTAGTAGGTCGCCACCTCGTTGACGTAAAGCCGGTCATAGCGGGTGCTGAAACCGGTGCGGCAATCGTAATCCGCCTGATAGTCATCGCCGGCGTTGTGGCCCGGCCCGCCCGCCGCCGGCGGCTCGTCACCGAGGCCTTGATCCGGGGCGAAATAAAAATCTGTCATCGTGGCCGCCGGCGGCCAGCTGTCCGCCCCCTTCCAGCGTTCCTCGCCCATGGTGTAGTAGTGCACCGGTTTTTCGCTGGCGACGGCCGCCGCGTCGGCCCTCAAATGGGCATCGAAGAAACGCAGCACCTCGGCGATGACGATGGGCTGTTGGGGCTCGCCCGGGTGATCTCGCCACGGGCTCGCCTGCGCCCGCGCACCGTGATCCCAGGGACCGATGGTCAGCCGGTTGGCCGGGTTGGTCAGGTGGGTGTGGCGCTGGATGGCGCCCATGGAGAAACCGCCGCCGTCCATCCAGCCGGTGATCGAATGCACCGCCGTGCCGGCGTCGGCCTCCGGCGTCCAGTAGTGGTAGGGGCTGATGCAGGCGCTGGTGTAATCCGGATTGTCGCTCAGCCCGTCGTCCCGGTGGCGGAACTGCTGCGCGAAGTCCTGCATGTCGAAATTGGCAATGTGCTCGTAAAGCGCCTGTTCAAGAAATTCCCCCGCCGGGTCATCATCGACCGGCGCCGGGCCGGCCAGATCAGGGTCGGCGAAATAGGCATAGTTGGGGATGCGATCGCGCAGGTCCCGGTCCAGGGTCTCCGACAGATCGCCGTAGTTGCGGGTGATCGCGGTGCACAGGACGCCGCCCGGATAAAGATGGTTCGACCAGGTATCCCACACCGAAAACAGCGGCACGATGGCCTTCACCGCCGGATGGTTGGTGGTGGCCAGAAAATCCGATGCCGCCCCCAGATAGGAAATGCCGGTGGCGCCGATGTTGCCGTCGCACCAGGGCTGACGGGCGATCCAGTCGCAGATGTCGAAATGGTCGAGCCGTTCGCGCGGGCTGCGGAATCCATCCCGCGAGCCGAAGCTGGCGCCGGTGCCGCGTACGTCTATGCTGACCAGGGCATAGCCGTGCGGCACCAGACCGTCGCGATAGAGCGCCTGGTTGGGCGACGCCTCGACACCGGAACGATGGCCCTGGCGCAGCTTGAACCGCCGGTAATAGGGTGTGAACGAGGCGACTACCGGATAGGCCTTCTTCTCCGGCGCGGTGCCCGGTAAGCGCACATCGACGGCCAACCGCGTGCCGTCGCGCACTTCCACATAGCGCGAGAACAGACGTTCCCCCTTGTAAGGTTTTTCGCGCGCCGCGCGATAATCCAGCGGCGTCGTCACCCAGCCGTTACTCGTCCCCTGCTCAGACAATGCGACCCCCTTCATCCGGCCTTGCGCGGCCAACCGGTCTCCATGATAGGATCGGCGGGCCATCCGCGCCACTGTTTCACATCAGGTGAGGTCCCCATGCCCGATACGGCTTTTGATTTCCCGTCCGTCCGCGACCAGGTCAGTCCCGAGGAATGGGAGCTGCGCGTCGATCTCGCGGCGTGCTACCGGCTGGTCGCCCTGTACGGCTGGGACGATGGTATCTTCACCCACAATTCGGCCCGAGTCCCAGGTCCCGAGCATCACTTCCTGCTCAATCCCTATGGCTTCATGTTCGAGGAAATCACCGCCTCGTCGCTGGTCAAGATCGACCTCGACGGCAATCGCGTGATGGACGGGCCGCACGGCGTCATCAAGGCCGGATTCACCATCCATTCCGCCGTTCACATGGGGCGCCAGGACGCGCTGTGTGTCATGCACACGCACACCGCCGCCGGCATGGCGGTATCGGCGCAGAAGGACGGCCTGTTGATGCTGAACCAGAAGTCCATGGCCTTCCATAACCGCGTCGGCTACCACGATTTCGAGGGCATCGCCGATAATCTGGACGAACGGGAACGACTGGCCCGCGATCTCGGCGACCATCAGGCGCTGATCCTGCGCAACCATGGTCTGATGACCGTCGGCGCCACCATCGCCGAGGCCTTCGTCGTCATGCGCCGGCTGCAGAATGCCTGTGAGTTGCAGATCATGGCGCAATCCGGTGGCGCCGAGCTGATTATCCCGTCGGACGAAACCTGCGAACACACCGCCCGTCAGTTCGAGCACGGCGGCGGCGACAACGACCCCTATGCCTCGACCTGGGCGGCCTACCGCCGCAAGCTCGATCGCATCGACCCCAGCTACGCCAACTAGGAACAATCAACATGCCCAACGGAATGGTCACGGCGCCGCAGCCGGAAGCGGTCGAAGCCGGTGCCTTCGTCTTGCGCGACGGCGGTAATGCCGTCGACGCCGCCATCGCCACCGCCTTGGTACAAACGGCGGTCGACCCGCAGATGTGCGGCATCGCCGGCTTCGGCTCCATGCAGCTGCTGCTGCCCGGCGAAGGCGTGCACACATGCCTCGATTTTCACGGCCGCTGCCCCGCCGCCACGACTCCGGACATGTGGGAGCACCTGCTGGAGGGCGAGGCCGAGGACGGCTTCGGCTTTCTGCTCAAGGGCGAGGTCAACGACATCGGCTACGGCGCCATCACCACGCCGAACAGCCTCAAGGCCTATGCCACGGCGCTCGAGCGCTGGGGCACCAAGTCACTGGCCGAGCTGATCGAACCGGCGATCCGCTATTGCGAGGACGGCTTCATGGTGCGGCCGCACGTGGCTTATTTTTGGAATTTGGTCGAGGGCGCCGGGCGGGTCGCGCACAAGCGCCGGCTGACCGACAACCCGGCGGCGGCCAAGATCTACGTCAAACCCGACGGCAGCATTCGGAAGCCGGGCGAAATTCTGCAAAACCCGGACATGGGGGCGACCTACCAACGCATCGCCGCGGAAGGCGCCGAATTGTTCTACGGCGGCGCCATCGCCGATGCCATCGACGCCGACATGAAGGCGGGCGGCGGCCTCTTATCCAAAGCCGACTTGGCGCAAGTGGCGCCGGAGGAAACGGCGCCCCTGGAAGGCAGCTACCGGGGCCTGCGCGTCACCACCAACCCGCCGCCCGGCGGCGGCGTCATGATCCTGGAGATGCTCAACATCCTGGAAAATTTCGATCTCGCCGCCATGGGCCACAACTCGGCCGACTACATCGCCACTGTCGCCGAGGCGATGAAGATCGCCACCGTCGACAAGGACCAATACGTCGGCGACCCGCGTTTCGTCGATATCCCGATGGATCGCCTGACCTCCAAGGACTACGCCCGCGACATGGCCGAACGCATCCGCTCGGGCGAGAAGACCCACGTGCCGAGGCTCGGTGGCCGTGGCGCCGACCTGAAGGACACGACCCACATCTGCACCATCGACAAACACGGCAACGCCGTCGCCTTGACCCATTCCCTGGGCATGCCGGCCGGCGTCGTGACCGAGGGTCTGGGCTTCATGTACAACGGCTGCATGAGCGTGTTCGACCCGCGTCCCGGCATGACCGGTTCGCTGGCGCCGGGCAAGGCGCGCTTTACCGCCATGTGCCCGACCATGCTGTTCCGCGATGACAGGCTGTTCTTCGAAATCGGCGCCCCCGGCGGCACCTACATCACCATGGGCGTGCTGCAGGGCATCCTCAACGCCGTCGACTTCGGCATGACGGCGCAAGAGGCGGTGTCGGCGCCGCGCATCTGTGTCACCTCCGACATCATCGATCTGACCAACCGCATCCCGCGCTACATCGAGGCCGAGGTGCGGGCCAAGGGCTACGAGACCCGGCGCAGCTATCTCAGCTACCACTTCGCCGGCGTGCACGCGATCCGGGTCACCGACGACGGCTGGGACGGCGGCGCCGACCCGGGCAGAGACGGGATGGCCCTCGCCCTGTGAGCGGCCCGCGTTACACCCCCCTGGTCGCCGGCCTGCCGGCAACGGTGCCCTTCGTCGGACCGGAAACCCAGGAGCGCGCGCGCGGCCGGCGTTTCGCGGCGCGCATCGGCGCCAACGAAAACGTCTTCGGCCCATCACCCAAGGCGGTGCAGGCGATGCATGCGGCGGCGGCCGAGGCGTGGATGTACGCCGACCCGGAAAACCTTGAGCTGAAGCAGGCGCTGGCCGCACATCACGGGGTCGAACCCGACAACATCGTCGTCGGCGAGGGCATCGACGGCCTGCTCGGCTATCTCAACCGCCTGCTGGTGGAAGATGCCACACCGGTGGTGACCTCGCTCGGCGCCTACCCGACCTTCAATTACCACGTCGCCTGCTCGGGCGGCCGCTTGGTCACGGCGCCCTATCGTGACGATCGGGAGGACCCGGTCGCCCTGCTTGACCTCGCCAAGGCGGAACAGGCGCCGCTGCTCTACTTCGCCAACCCGGACAACCCCATGGGCACCTGGCACGACACCGCGACCGTGCAGGCGTTGATCGACGGCCTGCCGGCAACGACCGTGCTCTGCCTCGACGAGGCCTACGTGGAATTCGCCCAACAATCCATCACCGGACCGATCGCGCCGCCGATCGATGTCAGCCGGCCCAACGTCATCCGCTTCCGCACCTTCTCGAAAGCCTACGGCATGGCCGGCGCGCGCATCGGTTACGGCATTGCCGAGGCGTCGCTGGCGCTCGCCTTTAACAAGGTCCGTAATCATTTCGGCGTCAACCGGGTGGCGCTGGCCGGCGCGCTGGCCGCCCTCGCCGACAAAGCCCATCTCGCCGAAACCCAGGCCAAGGTCGCCGCCGCCTGCGCGCGCATCGCCCAGATCGCCGAGGCCAACGGCCTCGCGCCGATCCCCACCGCGACCAATTTCGTCACCATCGATTTCGGCCGCGACGGCGCCTACGCCAAGCGGGTGCTGGATGCCCTGGTCGAGCGCGACGTCTTCGTCCGCATGCCGTTCGTCGAACCGCAGAACCGCTGCATCCGGGTCAGCGCGGGAACGCCGGAGGACCTGGAAATTTTCGAGCGGGTGCTGCCCGAAGCGTTGTGAGACGCCGCGGACTAGGCCGCCGGCGGCATCCTTTCCACCTGAATCTCGCTGTTGTTTTTGGATACATCGGCGCAGGATATGGCTTTTATTTATACATTTCATACACTTAATATTACATTGATGCCATTATTTTTAAATAACAATAAATATGATGACAATTTGTTTCTCTATTAATGCCATGATATATTTAATTCAATCAGTATATTTTCATCATATAATTTAAAGGATGCTTCAATGTCGAATAAGAACATCGTTCCCTTTTTGCTGGGCGGTTCAATTTTTTCCATCACGCTGGTGGTCGTCAGCTTTGCCGCCGGCTGGGTGATGACGACCTCGCGCGCCCAGGCGGAAGTGCGGCTGGCAACCCGCCTGGCGGCGATCGATCTGTTGGCGCCGATCTGTGTTGATCAATTCCGCCAGCGGGGCGGCGAAGCCGATCTCATCGCGCTGCGCGCGCTCGACCAGTGGAAACAGCGGGCCTACATCACCGACAAGGGCTGGGCCACCATGCCGGGTGCCTCGTCGGCGCGGGATGGCATCGCCCGCGCATGCAGTGAACGCCTACTCAAGATCACCTCGTAACGGGCGGCGCCGGTTCGCGGCCGCGCGCGGGCGGATCGGATGGCCTAGGTGTCGTCCCGCCCCCGTGGCAGCCGCCGCGACGCATAGACGATCAATGAGCGGATCAGGTTGGCGGTCAGCGGGTCGCCCGACGCTGCGGCCGCGTTCATGGGCAGACCGGAAGCCATCAGCGCGCGCGCCCGCTCATGAATCTGGCGCCGGTCCTCGGCCTCCTCATGGGGCAGTTCCTCGGTATCGATGCCGCGCGGCATGACCTCGCGGGCATAGACGATGAGGAAACTGATCATGTCCCGGGTGTCCTCGCCCACTTTGTCGAGCCGGCGCTGGAAATCCTGTCGGCTGATGACGCCGAGCACCGTCTCGCCGACGGCCCGCGCCGTCGCCATGCGCGGCATGTCGCCGAGGATGGCCATCTCGCCGAACACCTGGCCCGGCTCCACCGTATCGATGGGTTGCGCCTCGCCAGCGACGACCTTGCTCAGCACGACGCCGCCCCGGTGCACCAGATAGGCCTCACTGGCCCGCTCGCCATCATCGAAGATGACGTCACCGTCGCTGAACGTTCGCTCCTTGCTCACCCCGCCGCTCCCATGCTCACCGGCCCCGTCCTCGCCGCGTCCACCAAGGCCCCTTCGCGCTTCCACCGACCATCATTGTGAGCCGTCAGATCAGGTCGCGGGAACACTCGGCAACGTCATGCCGGCGACGTTCTGCATCATGCGGAAGACCTGCGTGCTATAGCCGTATTCGTTGTCATACCAGACGTAGAGCACCAGCCGGTCATCGGCGACGATGGTCGCCAGCGCATCGACGACGCCCACGTGGGCCGCCCCCAGCAAGTCCGTCGACGCCAGTTCCGAGGACGCGATGTAATCGATCTGATCCTGCATCGGCGAGTTGAGGGAGATATCACGCAGATAGCCGTTGACCTCGTCCTTGCTGGTTTCGCGCCCCAGGTTGAGATTCATGATCGCCAGGGAGACGTTGGGTGTCGGCACGCGCAGCGCGTTCCCGGTCAGCTTGCCCTTCAACTCGGGCAGGCACTTGGCGACCGCCTTGGCGGCGCCGGTGGTGGTCAGCACCATGTTCAGCGCCGCGCTGCGGCCCCGGCGATCACCCTTGTGATAGTTGTCGATCAGGTTCTGGTCGTTGGTGTAGGAGTGAATCGTCTCCACGTGGCCGTTTTTGATGCCGAACTCGTCATTGATCGCCTTGAGCACCGGCGTGATGGCATTGGTGGTACAGGAGGCGGCGCTGAGAATGGTATCCGACTGGTCGATATCGCCATGGTTCACCCCATAGACGATGTTCTTGATGTTGCCCTTGCCCGGGGCGGTCAGCAGGACCTTGGCGGCGCCGGGGCAGCGGAGGTGCCGCGCCAGCCCCTCCTCGTCGCGCCACAAACCGGTGTTGTCGATGACCAGGGCGTCATTGATGCCGTATTCCGTGTAATCCACCTCCGCCGGCGAATTGGCATAGATGACCTTGATATAGATGCCGTTGGCGATAATCGCGTTTTCTTCCTCATTCACGGTGACGTCGCCCTTGAAGGCGCCATGAATGGAATCCCGGCGTAGCAGGCTGGCGCGTTTTTCCAGATCGCCCGGATCGCCGCCGCGTACCACGATGGCCCGCAGCCGCAGCTTATTGCCGGCGCCGACCCGTTCAACCATGATCCGCGCCAGCAGACGCCCGATGCGGCCGAAGCCATACAGGACGACGTCGCACGGCTCCTTCAGGATGCTGCTCTTGCCGGTATTGATGCTCGCCAACTGCTCGTTCAGAAACGCCTCGGCATCGCCCCCCACCTGCATGTAGCGGTGGCAGAGCTTGCCGAGATCGACCCGGGCCGGCGCCAGTTGCATGCCGACCATGATTCGCATCAGATTCAGGCTCTCGCCGATATCGAGATCCTGCTCCAACATCTGGCGGGCGAAGCGATGCGCGTTGATGATATCGATGGCGGAGTTGTTGACGATGCGGCGCCCGAAGATTCTGATCGTCACGCTATTGTCGCGGTACAACTGGCCGACCAACGGAATCATCTGCTCCGCCGACGCCAGGTTCTCTTTCCACGCCGAAAGGTGCGCGGCGACTGGATCCGTCATACTGGTGTAACCCTCTTTCAAATCAATAACGTAAGGCGAAACGCCGACACCGGCACCGCCGAGGCGGCGCGACGGGACTGGCCATTCCTGATCCGGGATGTCCTTGATGAACCCGAAATTTGGCGGCGATAATAACCAAGCGCGCGCCGTCGGGAAACCATGAACCGCATAAAAACCCGAACGGGCCGGGTCATCGTGCCGTGGAACCTACGTCTAGCCGGCCTCGGACGCATCCTCCCGTCGATGGAATTCGGCAAACACTCCTGTTCCCGCCGGCATTGGCCGGCACAGCGGCGAATCGGGTCAGCAATATCCTATACGGGATATTTACCCCCTCCCCTTGCAGATCAACGTCTCCACACCTATCTCATCTATTGCTCCGAAAGCGAGAACGGCCCACGTGCGTACATCCGTGGCGCGGATCGCCGTTGGCGCGGGAGTTTTGACATTGTGAATAGGTTGATGGATCAGCGCGGCGACGCCGATGGGCGGGGAGCGTGCGGTCCGTTTGGTTTGACCGGTCGTGGTGCCTGGCGGGGTGTTCCGGGGTTGCCCTACCCCGTGTTTCCTCCGGGGGACAACCTCGGCTTTCGCCGCCTGTCGGCGACGGTCAGAGAACATCCCGGCGCCTCATTGCCGTACCGAACCAAGGACCGGTTGGGCGCGGATCGCCGGCAGGGTGCCTCAGTGTCCCGGGGCCGCCCAATTCGGGTGCACGATCGGCCCGGCGCCGCCCTGAGCGTGTCGACCATGGATCGACACGCTCCCTCCCGGGGCCTTCCCGGCGCCTCATTGCCGTGCCGAACCAAGGCCCCGTCAAACCTCCAAACTGTTTACATTTGCTGACGTTTTCGGGCTTTTTTTGCAGGTTTTGAATGTTATCAAAGGCTTAAGCGGTTTACATCGGCCTTTTAGCGGCCTGTAAGTGGGCTTTAGCGGGCTTGAAGTGGCGAAAAACGTTTCCAGGCGGGCAAAAAGGGGGCCGGTGGCCGGGGTGTCGATGGCGGCGCGATTAGGGGATAGATGCCGATCCGGGCATATTCTATACTGATTTATCTATCTAGTATCCGACCGTCGCCAGGCACGCCGGGGGCGCGCCCGGACGCTGATCGGGACGCTCTTCGGCCCCCCGTCGGGACAATCATCGGGATACGCATCGGGACACGCATCAGGACACTCCTTAGGACCTTGGCCATGGCATCTCCCAAACGCGATCATCTGGTCGACACGGCGCTCGATCTGTTCTGCCGCGAGGGCTTTCACGCCACCGGCATCGACCGCATCCTCGACGAGGCCGGGGTGGCGCGGATGACGCTGTACAATCATTTCAAGTCGAAGGACGAGCTGATCCTGGCGACCCTGCGGCTGCGCGACGAGCGCTTCCGCGACTGGTTCGTGGATGCCGTCGAACGCGCCGCCACGGCGCCGCGCGAGCGCCTGATCGCGATCTTCGATGCGCTGGGTGAATGGTTCGCGGAAGAAAACTTTTCCGGCTGCATGTTCATTAACGCCTCGGCCGAGTTCGCGCCGCCGGATGACCCCATCCACGCCGCCGCCGCCGAGCACAAACTGTTGATGCGCGGCTATATCCGCGACCAGGCCATGGCCGCCGGCCTCTCCGGCGCCGCCGAGGCGGACTCGCTGGCCGACGGCCTGATGCTGCTGGCGGAAGGGGCGATCGTCATGGCCTACGTGGTCGGCGACGGCGACGCGGCGGCCAAGGCCAAGGCGGCGGCGGCGGTGCTGCTGCGCGACGCCGGACTCTAAAGGAGACTCCCTAGAGACGCTAATGATCGCTTGACGGCGGTACCGGCAGTCTGGGAACCTCACCGGATGGTATGATAGGACGCATGATAGGAAGAATCGATTAATGGACACCATGACGGACAAGACCTTCGAATTTTCCAACAAGCACCATGATCTGATGGCGCGCGACGAGGACGTCATTCTCGGCTGGCGCTATGAACCCAGCGTGATTTTCGAGCGCGGATCCGGCATCGTGCTGACCGATGTCGACGGCAACGACTACTACGACATGTCGGCCGGCATGATGGCGCTGGTGCTCGGCCACGCGCATCCGGAACTGGTCGACGCCATCGCCAGCCAGGCGGCCAAGTTCCACCATCAGTCATCATGGTATTCCAACACGCCGACCGTCGAGTTCGCCGAACTGGTGTGCGACACCCTGCCGGACGGCCTGGACGTCTGTAACTTCGCCGTCACCGGCTCGGAAGCCAACGAGATCGCCATGCGCATGGCGCTCGGCAAATCCGGGCGCTTCGAAATCTGCTCGGTGCTGCGCGGGCTGCACGGCGGCTCGCTGGCCGCCGAGGCGATGACCTCGGTGGGCGGGGCGCGCAAGCGCGGGCTCGGACCGCTGACCATGCCGGCGCGCGCCAACTGCATCATTCCGCCGTTCTACTACCGCGCCCCGGTGGAAGATCGCGACCAGTGGGACGACATCAGCCTGAAGATGACCGCCGACATGATGGAATTCGCGACGACGCAGGAAATCGGCGGCATTCTGGTCGAGCCGATGATGGTCGCCGGCGGCATGATCGTGCCGTCCCAACGCTGGCTGCGCGGCTTGCGCGAACTGGCCGATCATTGGGACGCGCTGTTGATCTTCGACGAGGCGCAGCTGGCGCCGGCGCGCACCGGGCGCATGTGGGGGTTCGAGCACTACGACGTCAAACCGGACATCGTCACCTTCGCCAAGGGCATGTCGGCCGGCATGGCCATCTGCGGCACCGTGACGACGCGGGAAATCGCCGAGGCCACCGTGGGCACCAAGGGCCTGCCGTGGGCCGGCACCTATTCCTGTGACCCGCTGCCGGCCGCGGTGGCGCTGAAGCAATTGCAGATCGTGCAACGGGACGGCCTGGTGGAACGGGCCGAGGTCCTGGGCGAGCGCTTCCGCAAGGGTCTCGACGCCTTGAGCGCCAAACACGCCAGCATCGGCGACGTGCGCGGGCGCGGGCTCTATCAGATGCTGGATATCGTCACCGACCCGGACTCCCGCGAGCCCGACCCGGAAATGGCCGAAAACATCCGCTACAACGCCATGCTCGAAGGGGTCGTGCTGATCTGCGTCAAGAATTACATCCGCCTGTGTCCGGCGCTGGTCATCACCGAGGCGCAGATCGACGACATCCTCGGCCGCCTCGGCATCGCCATCAGCCGCGCCGAGGCCGGCTTCAAGTCGACCATGGACGTCAGCGCCTCGGGCTCGCTGGCCGCCAATTCCGGGCCGCGTCGCTAGGCCGGGTCAGACGGGAATACCCGCCAGCCCCGGCATGCCGGCATAGCCGGGCAAGGCCTCGACCCGGGTCAGCCAGGCCTGGATGTTGGGATAGTCGTCGAGCGAAATGTCGCCTTCCCAGATCAGCCCGGCGTAGGGATAGCAGGCGATGTCGGCGACGGTCGGGCGGCCGAGGGCGAGCCAGTCGTTGTCGGCGAGATGGCCCTTGAGGATGGCCAGCGCCGCCCGGGCACGGGTCTGCGCCGCCGGGATGTCGCCGTCGCGCTTGAACTTGATCAGCGCCCGGGCGATGGCGCAGCCGTTGATCATCTCGTTGGCGGAAAAGGCCAGCCACTGCATGACCTGGCCCTCGCCCCGGGCGTCCGTCGGCAGCCAATCGTCGCGGCCCTCGCGGCGCGCCAAATAGACCAGGATAGCCTGGGAATCGCGGAGGATGAAACCGTCGTCATCCAGCACCGGCACCTGGTGCAGCGGGTTCATGGCCAGGTATTCCGGCGTCTTGTGGTCGCCCGCCGCCATGTCGACCGGCACGGTTTGGTAATCAAGACCGAGGATGGAGAGAAACAATCGCACCTTGTGGCAGTTGCCGGAGGGGATGACGTTGTAGAGTTTCATGTGGCCGTGGCTCCAGTGGTTTTCAGTTCGGCGGCCCCTGCTTGGCCAGTCGCGCCTGGTCGATCAACCGCGCCGGCTGGGCATACGGGCCGATCAGCGATGTCGGCAACAAATCATACAGAGTATCGGCCAAAGCGTAACCTCGCTCACCAGCCGGCAATCATCGGATCACCGGTTCAACTGGGCGAAACGCTATCACGCCGCCCGGCGCCCGGCCAATGCCATCGACGAATTGACGTCCGTCGGCCGCCGCCCTAGCGTCAACTGGCCCCGCGCACCATCCAGAAAAGGAACCCGTGCAATGCTTAGCCGCGTCCGCGAAATCACCGTCAACATGGATCAGATGGAAGACCTGCGCGAGGAGTGGCCGCGCTATCCGGGTCCGCTCGCCGGTACCGAGGCGGGTTTGAGGGCCGCCTATCTATTCGTCGATCCGGACACCGGGAAGGGCCTTTCCATGACCATTTGGGAAGACGAGGCCAGCATGAAGGCGAGCGAGGGGTCGCCCGAGTTCGAGGACGCCTACGGCGCCATGGACGGCATGTTCACCGAACACACCAAGACCTACTACAACGTCGTCTGCGCCTGCGACGGACGGGATTGACCACGGGCCGCCGCGCCGGCCGTTAAGACAATTTCAGCTTCATGCCTTCGTGCGAGGCCTCGAACCCGAGGGTTTCATAGAACCGATGCGCGTCCGGCCGGGCCTTGTCCGTGGTCAGTTGCACCAACCCGGCGCCACGGGTCCGGGCGCGGTCGATGGCCCACAGAAACAGGTAACGGCCGAGTCCCCGGCTGCGATGAGAAGCGGCAATTCGGACCGCCTCGATCTGTGCGCGCAGCATGCCGGTACGCGCCAGGCCGGGTATGAATGTCAATTGCAGACAACCGACCACGACGCCCGCATCGTCGGCCACGACGAGTTCGTTGAACGGATCACCGTCAATGTCCGCGAACGCCCGCAGGTAAGAATCATTCGGCGGGTCCGAGACGATCTCGCGCGTCGCGCCGATAGGGTCGTCGGCCAGCATGTCGATGATCGCCGCCAGGTCGTCGGCCGTCGCCTGTCGGACCGTGATGGATTCGCGGAGATCGCTCATGAGCATAGTTTACACCATGGATCGCGCCTTGCCCCCTGTTTCCGTTTTTCTTTCCCGCCCCGGCGTGGCAAAAAGGACGTTGATCAAGACCGGTTCCAGCCGGCGTGACACCGGGAAGCATTCGAAACGGAGACCCCATTGATATGCAGCCGATCCAACCATCCAGCGCCCGCGTGCCGGGCGTGCGATTTTTCCTATCGTTCGCCGCCGTGGTCCTATTCGCGACCATGACCTTGACGACGACAGCCGATGCAGCCGAGCGGGAGTTCCAGATCGGAAAAATCGTCCGCAAAGACGCCGATCTCGGCTTCTTTTATGTCGATGTGGGCTGCCCTGCCTGCATTCCCAAAAGCGCCGCCCACGTCAAGGATGCCGGCGGCAAGGTGCGGAAGATCAAGCTGCTGGGTTACAGCTATTCCAATCAGATGGTCTACGCGGCGCAGCCCCGTGATCAGACGTTGGATGATTTGAAGATCGGTCAGAAAGTATTTCAGACCTGCGAGAAAAAGGTCAAGACGCCGGGCAAGAACCCCTGCCTGAAGGTCAAGAAAAAATAGCCGGTTCTAGATGTCATCAAGCGGCCAAATGGGCCGCCTGATATGACGGTATGGCAGGCTATCGAGCGCGTGCGACGTGGTGCCGTCGCCGGCATCGACGACGACGATATGAGACGCGATAGGTGCGTACGCGGCGCGGAAGTGCTGCGCGGATTTTACCACCAGCACGGCCCGTTCGGCGGGTTCGATGCCGACGTGTTTGAAATACATGCGGTCGTAGTTCTGGTAACGCTTCGAAATCAACACCACCTCGACACCGCCAATCTTGAACACGGCGGAAGGCCCGCAGTCGATGGCGACACCCGCGGTCATCGGGCCCTCCAGATTGAACCGGCCGTTGGCGAGCGCCGTCACGGTACCCGTTGCCTCGATCGGCGGGCCGAATTGGCCATCGACCTTGCCGCCAATCGCCAGGGTCAATTCCGCGCCTTTCCCCGCCGCATGGCACGCGGCGGCACAATCCGGATCGAAGATTGTGCCGATCGCCACATCTGAGAGACCGGCATCAATGATCGCACGCAACAACCCGGTCGAATCACCGTATCCGCCGCCGCCGGGATTGTCGGCGAAATCGGCGATGATCACCGGCGAACCAACTCGGCCCTTGGCCCGCGCGATATCGATCGCAACGGCGTTGGAAACCGTCTCGATCGTTTTCACGTCTCGGGTTTCCCACACGTAGTCCATCAGTCCCGCCGCCATGTCGGCGTAGCGCGCGTCCTTCCCGTCACCGACGATGACCGCCGACGGCCCGGCGTCGTAAATGTCGGCCCAAGGGAAGCCGGCGTTGATGGAAGCGGCGAGTACGCCGGATTCGTTCAGCAGTCCATCGGCGCGGGACAGCACCTCCAGCATCGGCCCCGGCGCCGTGGTGCGGCCGTGGTCGGCACCATCCAGCTGTGGCCCCCGGGCGACAAAAACGCTCGGCGAAATCTCGCCGGCCAGCGTGCGCGCCAGGAGATCGGCCGCCGTCGTCGCGATTTCATACTGATCGATGTGCGGATAGGTGCGGTAACTGACCATGATGTCCGCCAATTCGGCCATTCGGTCGGTGACGTTGGCATGCAGATCGAGGGTCACGGCGATCGGCACGTCCGGTCCGACGACATCGCGCAGCGCTGCCAGCAGCGCCCCTTCCCCATCCTCATCGTGGTCGGCGACCATGGCGCCATGCAGTTGAAGCAACACGGCGTCGACACCGCCGTCGCGGGTGGCCGCGTCACAGATCATTCCGCTGACCCGGTCATGCACGTCGCGGGTCACCTTGCCCGATGGCGTGGCGTCGGCACAGATGCCATAAACCGGTATCCAACCGTGGCGATCGCAGGCATCGATGAACGCGGCAATTTCCGTCTTGGTTCCCGCATAGGTCCGTTGGATATCATCACCAACAACCCAGGCCCGCGCATCATAGGCCGCCTGATCGGTCGGCAGCTTGGCGAAGGTATTGGTCTCGTGCTTGAAACCGGCAATCAGAATGCGCGGCGGCGCCATTACCATTCTCTTTCGGCGTTGGACGTCCACGGGTCATCGTCGAGCGGCCATACCGGACGCGCTAGTTTCTCGTACGGAAACTCGCGCATGTCCCAGATCAACGTGCCCGGAGCGGCGACGTATATGACCTGTGACGCGAGCGGGGCATAGGCGGCATGGAAATGCTGCATGGATTTCACCACCAGAATTTTCTTCGACATGATGTCGATACCGAGGTCCGTGAACATGTTGGGTGTGGTATTCTGACAGCGTGCCGCGTGGATAACGAAATCGATGCCCTCGGCAGCGGCCCAGACGGTATCCCCCATGTAACGCTTCGAACCACCAAGGGCTTCCACCGTGTGATCCGGCAGCACCTTGCGAACCGTGACGCGAAGATCCAACGGATCACCGGATGTCGGCCCGGTCTTGCCGCCGAGGCGAAGGTCGATGGTCGCCCCCTCGCCGGCGCCGAGACAAATGGCGGCCGCGACCGGGTCCCAAATACCGCCGACGGCGGCCATGCCGATGCCCCGCTCAAGCAGGCGCCGGACGATAAACGTGCTATCGCCGGGGGCGCCGCCACCGGGATTGTCCGACATGTCGGCGAGGACGACAGGGCCGCTTTCGGCACTCAGGGCATCGGTGATGGCGGTTTCCATATCACTGTATATGGGCGTGATGTCGTCACGCAGGTCCCAGAGCTCGCGACCCAGGCGTTCGGCGAGGGCGTCGCCGCCAGCCTTGTCACCATCGGTAACGACGACAACGCGGGCACCTTCTTCCAGGACGTCTCCCCAGGGAAACCCGTGCCCGAGCGAGACCGACAACACGCCGTCCTTGCCCTCCAGCGCTGCCATGCGGTCGACGTAACCGCGCATGGGTTCGCGGGTGGTGTGGAACAGGCCGACCATGCGGCAGTCGTGCACGCTCATCACCGGATTGAGGGTGCCGTCGAGCTTGCCCTCGATCAGCCGCCAGACCTCTTCGGCGCGGGCGGCGAAATCCGTGTGCGGATATTCCTTGTAGATAACCAGTGCGGTCAGGTCATCGCACAGGCGTTTTGACAAGTGGCAATGCAGATCGAACTCGGCCCCCATCGGCACGCCGGGGCCGATAATGGCGCGAATGCGCTCGACCAGATCGCCCTCGGCGGCGCCATAGCCATCGACCACCATCGCCCCATGCAGGCTGAGCAGCACGCCATCCACCGGCATCGCCGCTTCCAGATCGCGCAATATTTCGTCACGCAGGTCTTCATAAACCCGGCGCACCACGAGACCCGACGGCGTGGCGAAACCGCAGACGCTTTCGACCACCTCCCAGCCTCGCGCCTCCGCCCGTTCGCGCCACATGACCAGCGGCACGCCGAACATGTTGACCTTGCCTTCCGGGTGGGCGCCGCCGCGCACCAGATAGGATTCCTCGAAGGATCGCAAATCCGTCGGCAAGGGGGCGCCGGTGTGGGTTTCGGTACCAAGGCAGGCGGTGAACAGGCGCATGCGAGAGTTATCCTTCCAGTTTTTCGAGATCGGGAACCGGCCGCGCCGTCGGCGGCGCCGCCTGCAGCATCCGTTCGAGTCCGAGAGCAACTTCCAACACCTGGCGGTCGGCGCCCGGTTTGCCGGCGATCTGGATACCGAACGGCATGCCCAGATGATCGACACCGCAGGGCAGCGCCACCACCGGCGGTGTCGCCATGGTCAGCGCGTAACTGAGCGCCAACCAGCGCATATAGGTCGGCATCGCCTGACCGTCGATGATGTCGACGTACCAAATTTCGTGCGGGAAAGGTGTCACCGCGGCGACCGGGCAAATTAGCACATCGATGTCGTCGAACAAACTGAGATACTGTTGGCGGATATTATTCTGTTCGACCGTTGCCCAGCCCATCTGACTCGCCGTCACCTCAAGCCCGCGCCGCGTGTTATCAACCACATTGGGACTGAGATCATCGGCGTGCAGCCGCACCTTGTCCTGGTGCATGCCGGCGAAATTGATGCCGCGGGTGATCTCGAAGACCTCATGCACATCGGGACCGAAGCCCGGATTGCGATCTTGCGCCTCGGCGAAGGCATCGCGGAACATCGCCACCCGCTCGCCGAACACACCGCGAATATCTTTCGACACCGGCGCCACGCCCAGGTCTTCGGAAATAGCAACTCGGAGACTTGATAAATCCGCCGGCGCCAGCGGTTGCGTCAGCGCCGGGTCGACAGGTCCCGAAAATGGATCACGGGCATCGTGGGCCACCTGGGCCGACAGCAGTAATGCGGCGTCGGCGACGCTGCGTCCCATGGGACCGAGGACCGAATAGGGGTTGAGCCCGATGGCGCGTTTCTCCGCCGGTACCACGCCGGGTGATGGCCGAAAGCCGACAACGCCCGAGAACCCGGCCGGCGTACGCAAGCTGCCGCCATAATCCGAACCCGTCGCCAGCGACGTCATGCCGCACGCCAACGCCACGGCGGAACCACCGGAGGACCCACCACACGTCTTCACCGGATCAAACGGGTTGCCGGTGGCGCCGTAGACCAGATTTCGGGTGTTGGCGCCGGCGCCAAACTCCGGCGTGTTGGTCTTCCCCAAAATAATTCCGCCAGCCTCGCGAATGCGCGCGACGGACCCCTGGTCCGCTAGCGGCATGTTGTCGGCGTAGAGCCTGGAACCTAGCGTGGTCCGCAGGCCCTTCGTCGTTTCCAGATCCTTGATCCCGATCGGCAGGCCATGCAGCCGCCCCAGCGGCTTACCGGATATAACCGCCCGTTCCGCCTCGCGGGCAGTATCAAGCGCGTCATCGAAATCAGTGGCGACGACGGCGTTGACCGTGCCGTTGACGCGTTCGATCCGGTCGATACAGCTCTCCACTAGTTCCACCGGTGACAGTAGCTTCTCGGCAATCAGGCGCCGCGCTTCCACGGCGGGCATGTCACAAGGCTCACTCATGATATCAGGTCCTTGATGTTGGGGCGCGGGCGCGCCAGCGAGGCGGTGCCGGCCATATGATTTTCCAAAGCGGCGGCGGCGCCAAGCAGGAATAAGTCACCGCGCCGGGGGCCGACGACCTGAACGCCGAAAGGCAACCCAAGATGATCGACACCCGCCGGCAATGCCAGAACAGGATGCCCCGTTAGCGTCAACGCGGATCGCACCAACGAGGCATCCATGTAGTTCTCCATCGGCTTGCCGCCGACCTGCTTGGGAATACCGTCGTCGATACGGAAACTGGGAATGGCGTTGCCGGGCACAATCAGCAGATCGATATCCGCGAAATACTCCTCGAAGCCGCGATAGAGCCGCGCCCAGCCCTGTTCCGCCGCCGCCACGTCGGCCAATGACATGGCGAGACCAGCCTCCACGTTGGCGACCACGTTGGGCGCCAGGTCACGGCCATGCTTCTCGTAGCGTTCGCGATGATTGGCGAGGAAGGTCACTGACCGCAGAGCCCAAAACACATCTCGCGCCTCCGAAAAATCCGGATCGCGTCGATAACACGACTTGAAAAAGCTTGCGATGGCCGCCATGCGATCCCGGAATGTGGCACGAATGCCATCATCCATCGGCGCGACCCCCAGGTCTTCCGACCAGGCAACACGCAGGCCGGCGATATCGATCGGAGGCGGATCGGCGAAGACCATCGCATCGACCGGATGGGCCATGGGATCACGAACATCGTCGGCGGCGAGCCCGGTCATCATCAACGCAACATCCGACACCGTTCGCGCCATCGGCCCTTGGACGTTGAAGTGCGTGTAGTTCACGTTGCGGTTTTCACGCGGCACAAGTCCGGGCGTCGGCCGGAAGCCGACGACACCGCACCAGGTCGCCGGGTTGCGCAGGCTACCACCGGTATCCGATCCATGGGCGATAGGCACCATGTCGGTCGCCAAGGCAACCGCCGAACCACCGGAAGAGCCGCCGGACGTGCGTTCAAGGTCGAACGGGTTCCGCGTCGGCCCGTAGACACGGTTGGATGTATTGGTGCCGGCACCGAATTCCGGCGTGTTTGATTTTCCGATGACGATTGCGCCGGCGGCGCGCAGCCCGGCCACCAGGGCTTCGTCCCTGTCGGGGATATGATCGGCATAAAGCGGCGAGCCGAACGTGGTTCGCAAACCCTCGGTTTCGTTCAGGTCCTTGATGGCGACGGGTAAGCCGTGCAGTGGCGGCAGTACATCCCCGGCACGTACGGCCGCCTCGGCGGCCTTGGCCTCGGCTCGGGCGCGGTCATAGCATGTGGCGACGATGGCGTTGACCGCACCGTTGGTCTGCTCGATGCGGTCAATGCAACTTTCCAACAGTTCCACCGGTGAAACATCGCCGGTGGCGATGAGCCGGCGCAGGTCCGTGGCGGTCATTTCGCAGAGCGCGCTCACGGCGCGTCTCCCGCGCCCAAATCCCACCACAAGCCCGCCATGACGCGTAGGGAATCCCGCATCACCGAGGCCAGCACATGCTCGTTCGGGGCATGCTGATTACAGCCAGCATAGGAATGCGGCACCCAGATCGTCGGCAGGCCGAGTATGGTGGCGAATGCATCATTCGGCAGCGTGCCGCCGAGGTTGGGAATCACGGCGACCTCTTCGCCGGTCGTCCGCTCAATGGAGGAAACTGCCCACCTAGCCCACGGATGATCGGGGTCCAGCCGCGTCGCCGGAGCGATTTCCTCGCGCCGCATGTACAGTTCCACCGCCTCGAAGCCGTTGGCGTCGAGATGCGCGCGAATGGCCGGCAGAAATGTCTCCGGGTCCGACCCGGCGACATAACGGATATGGCAGGCCATGCGGGCACGGTAGGGCACCGCGTTCACCGGGTTGGCGGGATTGCCGGTCTCCATGGCCAGAACCTCGAAGGTGTTCGAGGCGAACACCCGTTCGGCCGGCGTGAGGCCCGGTTCGCCCCAGTCAGGATCGATTTCCGGCGCGCCCTCGCCGCCGTCGATGGTCAGCTTGGCGATCGCCTCGCGAACAGAATTGGACATCGGCGGCGGCCGCAGGGCATCCAGCTTGATACGACCCCGGGCATCGACAATGGATGCCATGGCATGGCTCAGGATGACCCCTGGATTGGCCAGCAGGCCTCCCCAGTTTCCCGAATGATGGCCGCCGTCGCGGAGCTTCAAGTTCATCCAGAAATTGAATACCTGACGCGAGCCAAGGAAAATCGTCGCCTGACTCGGCTTGATGCGCGGGCCGTCAGACGCCACCAGCAGATCGCACTTCGTGAACAGATCGGCGTGCTGGCGAGCGAAATCTCGGATACCGGGCGATCCCACTTCCTCGCCGGTTTCGATCATGGCGACAACGTTGAAGCCGAGCGATCCGCGTTCCGCCAACACCGCGTCCATGGCCGCGAGATTGAGCGTGTGCTGCGCCTTGTTGTCGGCGGTACCGCGGCCATACCAGCGTTCCTCGGCGCCTTCGCCGACGCGATCCAGTTTCCACGGATTACGATCCTCGGCCCAGCGCCCCTCGTGACCGAGCACCACGTCCCCATGGCCATAGGTCATTACCGTGGGCAGATTTTCGCCTTCCGTCCGCGTCGCCACTAGAAACGGCGGGCCCCCTTCTTTCGGGTTAGGATAGGTTCGACATTCGAAGCCGCGCGCTTCGAGCCAGGGCGTCATCTCGCCGTTCAGGTAATAGTCCAGATCGGGCTTGTGGGCATCGTCCTGGCTGGTCGACGGAATGGCGACCCGGCGCGCCAGGTCGGTGAAGAACTCACCATCGTCGAAATAGCGCTCGGCCTGGCCAATGGCGGCATCGCGGCTCATAGCCGATATCCCAAATCCGCATCGCCCATGTCCCAATAAGCCCCCGAAACCATACGCATGCCTTCACGAGTCAGGGGTTTCAAAATGTGTTCGTTGGGGGCGTGTTGATTGCAACCGGTATAGCTGAGCGGCATCCAGACGAACGGAATACCGAGCACGTCCTGGAACACGTCATTGCAGATGGAGCCGCCGGAATTTGGCAGCACGGCGACCCTGTCGCCGTAGGTCCGTTCGGCCGCGGCACGCATCCACCCGGCCCACGGGTGCTCCGGATCGGTGCGCGCGGCGGCGAAGCGTCCGGCGTTGCCGGCCGGCGGCTCCTCAACGCTGATCATATCGAAGCCATTGGCCTTCAAATGTTCAGCAATGATCTCGGGGGCCCGGTCGCCGTCGGTGCCGACCACATAGCGCAACTGACAATTGGCCCGCGCACTCGGCGGTACCGCGTTGACCGGGTTCTCCGGATTGCCAGTGGTGAAGGCCAGGACCTCAAATGAATTCCAGGCGTAGACTTTCTCGGGTGGCGTCAGGCCCGGCTCGCCCCAATCGTGATCGATGTCGGGCGCGCCGTCGCCACCTTCGCGCACCACATCCTTCAAGGCGTTGCGGACGGAATTCGAAATAGGCGGCGGTCGCAGGCCGTCAACCAGAATTTTGCCCCTGGCATCGACGATGGTGGCGATGGCGTGATTTAGAATGACCCCGGGATTGGCCAGCAGACCGCCCCAGTTGCCGGAATGATGGCCGCCCGAGCGTAAATTCAATACGAGATCGAAGTTTCGCGTGCCCCGGCAACCGAGCGTCAAATTAGGGCGCGCCATGTCAACGCGCGGCCCGTCGGATGCAAAATACACATCGGCGGCGAAATCTTCCTTCTCCGCCGCCACCAGTTCCTTAAATCCCTTGGAGCCGTTTTCCTCGCCCATTTCGATGATGAACTTGTGGTTGAATCCCAGCGCGCCCCGTGTCTCGATCACCGAGCGCACGGCCGCCATGTGTACCGTATGCTGGCCCTTGTTGTCGGCGGTACCGCGGCCATAGACTCGGTCCCCATCGAAATCCAGTACCCACGGATCACGGTCATTTTCCCATCGACCATCCTGGCCGCGAATTACATCGCCGTGGCCGTAACCCAGCAATGTCGGCAGATCGTCATCCTCGATTCGGGTCGCCAGCAAGACCGGGCCGAAGCCATCGAACGGATTGTCGTAGACCGTACAGTTATAGCCCATGGCGTCGAACGCCGGAGTCATGAAATCATGCAGATATCGATAGCTTTCTGACAGACGATCCGGGTTCTGGCTTTCGGTCGGCACGGCGACGCGGTCGGCGAGATCCTTATAATATCCCTTGTCCTCGTCGTCATAGTAGTCGAGCGCCTTGTCGATGGCGGCCTCGCGGGTCATGCCGTCGCTCCTTCTAATTCTTCTACGCAGCCTTCATGGGTAGGTCCGCCTCGCCCAGGTCCCAGTAGAGTCCGGTCATGATCGCCATGGCGTCGCGGAACTCCGACAATAGAATATGTTCGTCCGGTGCATGCTGCGAACAGGCGGCATAAGAATGCGGAATCCATATGGATGGCAGGCCCAACGTGTCGGTGAACAGTTCATTGCAGATGGAACCGCCGAGACTAGGCAGCACCGCTGTCGGCTTGCCGGTGGTGCGCGAAATGGCGTCGGCCACCCACAACGCCCACGGATGATCGGGTTCGGTCCGCGTGGCGCTGAAATTGATGGCATTGCCGGGTGGCGGCGGATCGATGCGCACATTCTCGAACCCATGGTCGTCGAGGTGTTTTCGCAGCGCCGGCACAAAACCATCGCGGTCGGAGCCGGCGACGAAACGCATCTGGCAGTGGGCGCGCGCGCGCGGCGGCACCGCGTTGACCGGGTTGGCCGGGTTACCGGTCTCGAATGCCAGCACCTCGAACGAGTTCCAGCCGTAGACCTTCTCCGCCGGGGTCATCCCAGGCTCGCCCCAATTAACATCGATTGTCGGGCCGTCTGGTCCGGCGTCGATGACAATATCCTTCAGCGCCTCGCGGATGGCATTCGATATGGGCGGCGGCTTTAGTTCGTTGACGAGAATCTGGCCGGTCGGCCCGATGATGCTGGCCAGGGCATGGCCAAGGATGATCCCGGGGTTGGCTAGCAGGCCACCCCAGTTTCCGGAATGGTGGCCGCCGTCACGCAGGTCGACCACGAGATCGAAATTCTTGGCGCCCCGGGCGCCGAGAAAAACCGTCGGCCGGTCGGGTGCCACGCGCGGCCCGTCGGACGCGATGAAGGCATCGGCGGCGAAGGCATCCAGATTTCCCTCGATGATCTTATCGAGACCGGCCGAGCCATTTTCCTCTCCGGTTTCGATCATGAATTTGCAATTGAACCCGAGCGAACCCCGCGCCGCCAACACTTGCGCCAAGGCCGACATGTTGAGCGTGTGCTGCGCCTTGTTGTCGGCGGTGCCACGGCCGTAGACCTTGTCCCCCGCTCGATCGAGGGTCCACGGATCGCGCCCTTCGGCCCAACGCCCTTCCTGACCACGGATGACGTCGCCGTGGCCATAGCCAAGCACCGTCGGCCGTGTATCGTCTTCGTGCCGTATTGCCAGCAATACCGGCCCGCCACCGGCCACGGGATTGGGATAGACGTGAGTCTCGAAACCCATGGCTTCGAACGCCGGAATCATCTGCTCGTCGAGATAGCGCGCCAACTCGGGAAGACGTTCGGGATTCTGGCTTTCGGTCGGCACGGCGACGCGCTCGGCCAGGGTCTCCAGGAAGCCGCGCTCGTCGAACCATTCGAGAGCGGCGTCGATGGCCGACTCGCGGCTCATCCGCCCAGGTTTCCTCCGGCGCGAGCCCGACCTTCGTCTTCGTCATAAAGATGGCACTCGACATGACCGCCGTCTGCCGTCGGTATCGGACGCGGGACCTTTTGGGAACAATGCGCCATAACCTGCGCGCAGCGCGGATTGAACGTGCAGCCGGGCGGTGGGGCAATGGGGTTGGGGTAGGCAGCACCCAACTGAGTGTCCGGCACGCCGAGTGACGGGTCGGGCGTTAGAACGGATTCCAAGAGGGCGCGGGTATAGGGATGGCGTGGATTCTTGAACAACGTGTCGGTGTCGGCCTGCTCGACCACGCGGCCGAGATACATGACGGCGACCCGTGTCGCCATGTGTTCGACCACCGCCAGATTATGGCTGATGATGACGTAGGTGAGATTGAGGTCGCTACGCAGGTCTTGCAACAGATTGAGAATTTGCGACTGCACTGAGACGTCGAGTGCAGATGTCGGCTCGTCGCAAATCACCACCTGCGGTCGATTGATCAGGGCCCGCGCCACCGCGACCCGTTGACGCTGACCGCCCGATAACTGGCTCGGAAAATTGTGGAACAGCCGTCGGGGCAAGCCGACAAGCTCCATGATCTCCTCGCCGCGCCGCTTCCAGCTATCCGGATCGAGATCGCCCTGCACCTTGAGTGGCAGCGTGATGATATTACCGATGGACTTGCGCGGATTGAGCGAGGAATAGGGATCCTGGAATACCGGTTGCAACAGCCGCGCCACTTCGAGCCGCCCCAGTTCGGCGATCGGCCGGCCGTCGACGCGAATTTCCCCGGCACTGGTTGGCAGCAGTCCCAGCATCATCTTGGCCAGGGTCGTCTTACCACAACCGGATTCACCGACCAGCCCCAACACCTCGCCACGCTGAATGGATAGGGAAACACCGTTGACCGCGTGCAGTGGTTTCTTGTCGCGAAAAAAACCCGCCGAGATCATAAACGTCCGATAAACGTTATCGATCTCAAGGACGGTAGAATCGTCGGCGGACATCAAGCGGGCACCTTTCGGGCAAGGTTGTCGGCAGTTTCCTCGGGCGACAGCACGCAACGATAGGAATGTCCGTCTTCCATCGCGCCGCGTAGTTGGACATCAGTGGCGATACAGGTGGACGTCGCGTGATTACAACGTTCGGCGAAGCGGCAGCCGGACAATGTCCCCACCAGCGACGGCACGATGCCCGGGATGGCGCCCAAATGGGCCCCGCGCGCGGTCTTTCCGGGAATCGGAATGCATTCCAACAGGCCCTGGGTATAGGGATGCGTGGGGCAGTTGAACACCTGGACGGCCGTACCCGTCTCGACAATCTGACCAGCGTACATGACGGCGACACGGTCGGCGACGCGGGCCACGACACCAAGATCATGGGTGATCAGGATCAATCCCATGTCGAATTCTTTCTGCAGCTCCGCCAGCAGCAGCAGGATCTGTGCCTGGATGGTGACGTCGAGAGCCGTCGTCGGCTCGTCGGCGATAATCAGTCCAGGTCCGCACATCAGTGTCATAGCGATCATGACCCGTTGGCGGAGTCCACCGGACAGTTGGTGCGGATACTGACGCAGCCGGCTTTCGGCTGCGGTGATGCCGACCCTTTCCAGCAGGAAGATGGCGCGGGCGCGAGCTTCATCACGATTAACCGGTTTGTGCCGGAGCAGCGCTTCTTCCAATTGATTGCCGATGGTATAGGCCGGATTGAGGCTGGTCATCGGCTCCTGGAATATCATCCCCATGTTGTTGCCGCGGATATCGGCCATGCGCGGCTCCGTCGCGGATTGAATATCCTCGCCTTCCAATATCAGCCGGTCGGCCTTGCGGATCGCCTTGGTCGGCAACAGGTCCATGATGGCGAGCGACGTCAGGGATTTGCCGCAACCGGATTCTCCGACGATGCACAGCGTCTCGCCACGGCCGACAGAAAAACTGATACCCTGCACGGCGTGTAACATGCCGGACGGCACCGGAATGTCGACAGTCAGATTCTCGACTTCAAGAATGGTTTCGGGCAAGACCGTCGGCCCCTCAGTTGCGGTTTTCAGGCGCGGTGACATCGCGGATGCCATCGCCCATCAGGTTGATGGCGAGGATCAGCACGAACAGCGCGGCGCCAGGAATTCCGATCAGCCAGGGGTCGAAGAACATCATGCCCTTGCCTTCGGAAATCATCAGGCCCCAGCTTGGTTGCGGCGGCTGCACGCCAAGGCCGAGAAAGCTCAACGCGGCCTCCAGCAGAATGGCGTGTGCCATCTCCAGCGTCGCGACGACAATCAGATTGTTGGCGATGTTGGGCATCACCTCGGTCATGATGATGCGCGCCTTGGAACATCCGATCGCCTGAGCAGCGGCGATGTAATCGAGGTTCCGCACCTGCATGGTCGAACTTCGCATGACCACGGCGAAGCGGTCCCAAATCAGCAATCCCAATACGAAAATGACAATCCACAAGGAACTGCCAACAAGAGAGACCACCGCCAGCGCCACCAGAATCACGGGCATGGATAGCCGCGTGGTGATCAGGAAGTTCACCACCATGTCGACGCGGCCGCCAAAATAGCCGGCGACGACACCCAGCGTCGTGCCGATCACCCCGGAAATAAACATCGCCGCGAAACCGATCAGCAACGATATCTGCGCGCCGTGCATAAGTCGCGTCAAATAATCGCGACCTAAAAGATCGGTGCCAAGTGGGTGCTCCCAGGTCACCTTGGGGCCGTCGTGCCAGATCGGTGGAATTAGCTTGCGCGCAAGTTGCTGGTCCAGCGGGTCATGCGACGACAGGACCCCGGCGAACATCGCCATCATGAAGATGAGCAGCAGGGCCACGCCGCCAAACATGAGCCCGTAATGACCGAAGATGCGTTTTCGCAGCAAATATCCGGGCGTCGGTTCCAGAATATCTTCCGCGCTCGCCATGAAGCCGTGATTCGGCATGGTCGTACTGGAGGCATCCTGCGGTGGCGTCATGGCGTGGCCCCCCTCATATCAGGCGACCCTGATGCGCGGATCGAGAAACGCGTTCAGCATGTCGGCGAGGAAGGTGATCAGAATGAAAATACAAGCCAGAACAAGAACGATCGCCTGCATCATCGGCAAATCCGCCCGTTGGATGGATTCATATGCCAGGAAGCCGAGGCCGTTGATGGCGAATATGGTTTCAATGACGATGGAGCCGCCGAGCATGAACCCGAACTGCACGGCGGCCAGCGATACCACCGGAATGATCGCATTGCGAAGCGCGTGCTTGAACAACACGGTCATGGGCCGCAGGCCCTTCGCCTTGGCTGTCCGAATGTAATCCGACGACAATACATCCAGCATGCCGGCGCGGGTGAGGCGCATCATGGCCGGCGTCACATAGTAACCCAGCGCCACCGAAGGCATAACGTAATTGAGCCACGAACCGGTGCCGGTAATCGGCAACAGACGCCAGATAATGCCAAACCAAAACACCAGCAGCAGCGCGAACCAGAAGCTCGGCAATGCCTGTCCGATGACGGCAATCGTCAACGCGAAGCGATCGACCAATGTATTCGGCCGCATCGCCGCGGCGACACCGAGGGGAATGGCGAGCACAATGCCAAAACTGATGGCACAGGCGCCGAGGGTCATCGTTGTCGGCAGACGTTCGAAGATAACACTGGAGATATCGGCTTTCAGATAATGCGATTGCCCGAGGTCGCCCTGTAGCGCGCGGCCCAACCAATCAAAATACTGCACGATAAGAGGGCGGTCATAGCCGTAAAACTGGCGGATATTTTCGATGTCCGCCTCGGACGCCGATTCGCCCGCCAGCGCCATCGCCGGGTCGCCGGAAAGATAGATCAGCGAAAAGGTGATCAGCGAAACCGTGATCGCCACCAAAATCGCGACACCGAGACGCTTGAGCGAGTAATACAGCATATGACCGTCAGCCCTATCGGCAATACCCATCAAATCGAAAAGAGAAACCCCGGTCCAGCAAATCGCCGGACCGGGGATGTCGTTTTCAGTTTATTTCCACTTCGCCGTATAGAAACGCGGGATTTCGTCGGGCGTGGTCGTGAAATCCAGGTCCTTCGAAAACGCGTAGTACTTGGCGTATGTGAACATGGGCAGCCAGTAGAGTTCGGCCGAGATTTTCTCAAGCGCCGCCTTGTAGTGTTTGCGGCGGACCGCCGGGTCGGTCGAAGTGTCGGCGACTTCCAGGTTCTTGATGACGTCCGGGTCCTTCGCCGGGTCGTCGCGGCCGCCGGAGAAGAAGTGGCTGGTGATGGCCGAAACGTCGGGGATCGAGTTGGAACCCCAGGTCATGTGGTTAATCGGCGTCGTGCCTTTCCACACCAGATCACGCAACGCGCGATACTGCATGAAATTCAACTTGGCCTTGATGCCGACCTTGGCCAGGTCGCCAATGACGGCTTCGGTGAATTCACGCTGGCGATAGGCGTAGATGTCGAAAGAGAAGCCGTCCGGGTTTCCAGCCGCTTTCAACTCCGCTTTCGCCTTGGCGGGATCGTAGGCCCACGTGGTTACGTCCTGGGCGCAACCGAACTGATCCGGATGGCACGCCGACGGAATAACCACCGAGGCCGGGCCGACCAGATTCTTAACCAAGGATTCGCGATTGATCGCGTATGCGACCGCGGCCCGGTTGTGCTTGTTCATGAACACCTTGGAATTGGAGCTCCCGTCGACGTCGAAAGCCAAATAGCTAACGCGCATGGTCTTGGCATTCTCGACAGTGATGGCGGGATGAGCGGCCAGCTTTTCAGCCTGGTCCTTCGGCACGTCCCATATCCAAGTCAATCCACCGGTCAACAACTCGGCGATTTGGGTGTTGGATTCCTTAATGGTACGGAACGTCAATTTGCTGATCTGCGGCTGGCCCTTGGGGCCGCCTTTCATATAGCCGGCGTTTTTCTCCATATAGATACCTTCACCGGCCTTGATGGAATTCAGCTTATAGGGGCCGGTACCATTGGCCTTGGCTGCGGCATTGTCCTTCTTGCCATCGGCTTTGGTGGGCACGTTGTCATAGTGGCCGGACGGCATCATGAACACGGCCTGGGCGAAGTACGCCAACGCGGCCGGAAACGGCTTGTGCAGATGAATGCGAACGCTGTGCGAGCCGGTCTTTTCGGCGCTCTTCATCCAATTGACGTTCTTGTAGGTGAGAACGCCGTTATCCTTATTGGAGACGAAGTTGACCGTGTAGACCACATCGTCGGCATCAAAGGCCGAACCATCGTGGAACTTCACGTCCTTGCGCAGCTCGAAATCGATCGTGGTGTTGTTGACCCACTTATAGGAGGTCGCCAGCAGCGGCACGAATTCGCCACTCTTGAGATCGCGAAACAGAAGGCCGTCCCACATGGTGTTGCCCATGATCACCAGTTCACGGGTATTGTTGAAGTAGGGATCGGCGACCGCTTGTTCGCGGTCCGTCGCCCACAACAACTCGTCATTGGCCTTGTCGGCAAGAGCCGTTCCGGCGCCGAGCGACGCAACCAACGCGGCCAGCGTCGTTGTCGTCAAAAGTTTGCGTAACATAGTCGTATTCCTCCCTGTTAAATAATGACCCCCTAATAATGGCATGGCCTGGGGCTTGCACCATGATTCGCAGAAATGACGCGAGAGTCCACGCCGAATTGTCATGATGGTCTCTTGATTGTCGCTAGCCATCCTGGGGCAACGTCGACAGACTTGCCGTCGTCGCCATCGGAATGCCAGTGTTGGCGCTCGGATGGAGCCATAATGCCATGCATGAAGGAACTCTCCGCGCGACCACAAAAAATGTGGCGCGCCATCGACCTCTCCTTGTCCTGCACCGAGGCCCGAACACATGATGGCAACCACGCCGGCCGACGCCCTGACCCAGATACTCGCCGTCGGTGCCTGTGATGATGGCCAAGATGTCGTCACCTTCAGCGGCGCCGATCCGGTGCTACCGAGCAACTTCCTGATGGCCACGGCCGGTGCCGCCCCCAACCCCCCCCCCGGCCCCCCCGCGGCACGGCGGTGGCGCCACCGCCCCCGCGGCGAGCCGTCCGTAGCCGGCGACCAGCGCCCCG
>JAYOFM010000001.1:0-64223 GCA_038117225.1 Rhodospirillales bacterium | reverse complement strand
CGCGGCGCTTTTGGGTGCCATCTAATGGGGGGTGGCGCACCTCGCGGGGGGCGCGGAGCGGGGGCTCCGGCCCACGTGCGTCGGGGCCCGGGCGGGGGCCGCCGCCAGGGCCCCCCGCGGCCGGGCGGCGCCACGGCTGTGGCGCCATCGCGCCGGCGTCGAGCAGTCCGTCGCCGTCGACCTGCGCACCGCGGGGCTGGCGCTCAAATCGAACCGGCTGATGACCCTCGACGGCAAACCCGTCGACAACGAGTGGCGCGGCATATCCGGATTCTACCGAACCGCGGATGATCGCTGGATACAACTTCACTGCAACTATCCGCACCACCGAGATGGCGTGCTGGCGCGTCTCCGATGCACCGACGACAGGGCCGCGGTAGCAACTGCCGTCGCGGCACGGGCGGCGGCGGACCTGGAAGATCTGCTGGTGGCCGAAAGCCTGCCCGTCGCCATGGTGCGTAACAACGAAGAATGGGCGGCGCATCCGCAATCAGCCGCCGTTGCCGGCCTGCCGCTGCTCGACATCACGCGGATCGGCGACGCGCCGCTGGAACCCTTGCGCGGGGGCGACCGACCACTCGCGGGGATCAAGGCACTGGACCTCACCCGCGTCCTCGCCGGACCGGTGGCGGCACGCACCCTGGCCGAACACGGCGCCACGGTGATGACCGTCGCCGGACCGCATCTCCCGGCCATTGAAGAGCAGATCATGGACACCGGTCACGGCAAGCTGGCGACCCATATCGATCTTCGAGAAACCGCCGGACGGGAAACGCTCGACAACCTTATTCGAAACGCCGACATCTTCAGCCAAGCCTATCGCCCCGGGACTCTGTCCCGGCGTGGTCTTTCGCCAGAACGGGTCGCGAAACTGCGGCCGGGAATTGTCTATGTCGATCTCTGCGCCTGGAGTCATGCCGGCCCCTGGGCTCCGCGCCGCGGTTTCGACAGTCTGGTGCAAAGCGCGTCGGCAATTGCCCATGAACAGGGCAATGCCACGAAGCCTGACCATCTGCCGGGCCAGGCACTCGACTATATTTCTGGATATCTCGGTGCCTTCGGCGCCATGACCGCGCTGCTGCGCCGCGCCGAGCACGGAGGAAGTTGGTTAGTCCGGCTATCCTTGGCCCAGACCGGCCGTTGGATTTCCTCGCTCGGCCGCCTTCCGGGGACCGGCGCACTTGCCACCCCCGCGATCACGATCGACGATATTCCCCAGCTGATGCAAATCAGTGACACTGCCTGGGGGCGGCTGGGCTACATGATGCCGGTGGCGCAACTGAGCGCCACCCCAGGGTGCTGGGATCGCCCGGTGGCACCGCTCGGCAGCCACCCTCCCGTCTGGCCCAACTAGGACGTTCCACCATGACCTTCCGTGTTCTGACCGGCATGTTCGCCCACGAAACCAACGCGTTTTCCAAACTGCCGACGGAGATCGATAATTTCCGTGACTACGTGTTGCTGTTCGATGACGAGGTTGCGCCCGGCGTCGCCGGCTCCGTAATCGAGCCACAGGGGGTTATTGACGCCGCCACGGAACTCGATTGGGAATTGCTTCAGACGGTCGCTGCCTGGGCGGTGCCGTCCGGGCCCGTTGCGCGCGACGTCTGGAATCTTTGCGCCGGCGCGATCCTGGACGCCGCGGCCGGCGGCGGATTCGATGGTGTGCTATTGCCGCTGCACGGTGCCATGGCCACCGTCGATTTCGATGATGCCGAAGGCGAGCTTCTGGAACAATTGCGTAATCGAATCGACGCCGACATCCCAGTCGCCATCACCCTGGACCTGCACGCCAATGTCACCGACCGCATGGCACGATATGCTGACATCATCTGCGCGTACCGCACCTACCCGCATATCGACCAGATCGATACGGCGAAGCGCGCGGCGAAGATTCTCGATCGCGCCATGCGGGGGGAAGTGCGACCGAAGACCGTTGTTGCCCGGCGCCCCGCCTTGGAGGGACTCGACGATGGTCGCACAACGACCGAGAACCCGATGACGGAGCTACTGCGTCGCGCGCAGAAGCTGGAAGCCACCGACGCCGGCGTGCTGACCATTAGTATTCATGCCGGCTTTACGCCCGCCGATCTCTATGAAGCTGGACCGACGGTCAGCGTTACGGGAGATGGCGCGGACGAACGTTTTAACGCGATTGCCGAGGAATTCATGGATTACGCCTGGAAAACCCGGCATTTCGATTCCAATACCTACTACGGTGTGGCCGAGGGTCTGGCCGAGGTCAATCGCCTGCTTGATGAAGCTGGCAACGGGCCCATCGTTGTCTCTGATTTCTCCGACAATCCCGGCGCCGGTGCCTACAGCGATTCGACCTTCCTGCTTCAGGGTATGATCGATGCGGACTTGGAGAACGCCGCCTTCGCCACCATCTGCGACGGCGAGGCGGCGGCGGAATTGATTGCCGCCGGCGAGGGGGCAACAGTGGAAGTTACCCTTGGTGGCAAGGTCGACCCCACCTACGGTCCGCCACTGACCTTGACCGGCGAAGTCATCCGCGTCACCGACGGCAGCTATGTCGCATTGGGGCCGCGCTGGCGCGGCGTCACGCAGAACCTGGGGCCAACGGCGGTCTTTCGCGTTAACGGCGTCGATATCGTCGTCGCCACGCATCGCATGCAGGTAACCGAATTGGAAACCTACACCCACGCGGGGATCGAGCCGCGCGACAAGGCGGTGGTCGCGGTCAAATCCATGCACCATTTCCGTGCCGCCTACGCGCCCATCGCCAAGGCCATCGTGGTCATCGACGCCGGCGCGCTGGCGACCAAGGATTGTTCTAAACTCCCGTTCACCCGTCTCCGCCGGCCGATTTTTCCGATCGATCTTGATTGATGGCCATTTCGCGGACCGCGCCCAATCCGCTGGCCGGCGCACTGTGGATGATCTTGTCGTGCGCGATCCTGTCGTTGTTGGCCGGCATCGGCCGGCATCTCGCCGGCGCCGGCATGCACCCGTTCGAAATAGTCTTCTTCCGCCTGTTGTTCGCGCTCGCATTCATGTTGCCATGGTTGATGGCGCGTGGCGTCGGCGTCCTCAAAACCGAGCGCATCAAACTCGATGCCGTACGCGCATGTATCAGCATGGGTGCCATGACCAGTTGGTTTTATGCCATTTCGCTAGTACCCATTGGCGAGGTCACGGCGCTGAGTTTCCTGGCACCATTGTTCACCACCGTCGGCGCCGCGCTGGTTCTCGGCGAAACCGTGCGCCGACGACGTTGGACGGCGACCCTTGTCGGCTTCATGGGCGCGCTGGTCATCATCCGGCCCGGGCTGACGCACCTTGATCCCGGTCATTGGATGGCACTTGGTTCGGCGGTATTCATGGGAGTCTCGGCTTTGGTGGTGAAATCACTGACCAACACGGAAAGCCCGAGCACCGTCGTCTTCTACGCCAATATGATCATGACGCCGATAGCCTTGGTGCCGGCGCTGTTCGTCTGGCAGTGGCCGGGTGGCGCGCTTTGGCCCTACGTGATCGCCATGGGACCGATCGCCGCCGTCGGCCACATCACCCTGACCCGTGCCTTCGCCGCCGCCGATGCGTCGATGATCGCGCCATTTGATTTCGCCCGGTTGCCGTTCGCCGTACTGATCGGTTATCTGGCATTTGGTGAACTGATCGATGGTTGGACCTGGGTCGGCGCCGGCATCATCTTCTGCGCCTCCGTCTACATTATGCGGCGCGAGGCTCAATTGGGATCCAAGCGACCGCCGACAATTCCCGGGGACGTCGGTCCGGCCGGCGGCGCTTAACCGTCCGTCCTCGGGCGGGATTCTCGGTAACCGATGTAGAGCGTGGCGGCGAAAATCAGCGCCCCGCCGGCCCACGTCCAAGAGTCGGGAAACTCGTCGAAAACGATATAACCGACCGCCGAGGCCCAGATCAGGCGCGTGAAATCCACCGGCATCACCGCCGCAGCCTCGGCCGCGCGCATGGCCTGCGCCAACATGGTGTGACCGACCTGCGCCATCAGGCCGATCACCACCAGCGCACCCCACTGACTCGGCGTCGGCCATTGCCAGGCGATCACGCCGGGGATGGCGGTAAACAGCAAAAAATAGAAGTTGGCGTAAAAAACGATGGTGATCGTCGAATCGACGCGTGCCAACATCTTAACCATGACCAACGCCAACGCCCACATCACCGTCGACACCAGCACCAGCGCCGTCCCCAAACTGAATTCCTGAAAGCCCGGCCGGACAATAATCATGGCCCCGACGAAGCCAATTCCCACGGCCGCCCATCGTCGTGGACCGACGCGTTCCTTCAAGAGTACGGCGGCGGCGATGGTAGCGAAGATGGCGACGGTGAAGCTGAGCGCCGTCGCGTCGCCGGCCGGCATGTAGGATAATCCGTAAAACCAAGTCAGCATGGCGGTCGCGCCAACGGCACCGCGCAGCGCCATCAGGCCGGGCCTACGACTGACCCAGGCGCCGCGATCCTGACGCAGCAGCAAAGGCCCCAGGGCCAACAGGCCAACGACATTGCGTACCAGCGCGATCTGCGCTGGATCGATTTCCGCAGATACCGCGCGCACGCCCACATGCATCACGCTGACCACGGCGGATCCGGCGGCCATCCACAAGATGCCACGCAGGTTCGCAGCGGATTGCCGCTCCGCCACAGTCATCGTCGGATCATCCATGTTCCGTTGTTTGGCCGTTGTGTAGACTGTAGTCTGAATTATCTAATGTGACTGGCCGCCAGCGTAAGTGAAACCCCAAACCAAGGCACGGGGCCGGACGGAAAGGTGATAACCATGGATGGCATGCACGACGATCCCGATCTCGCGATGATTCTCGATGACATGCGGGTCGAATACCTGGAGACCACGCACGACAGGTTCGACCAGATAGACACATCGATCAGCGCGCTTCTGCGCGGCGACGGCCACGCCGAAAATCACCTGCTGGAAATCAAGCGTCTGGTGCACACCATCAAGGGAACCGGTAGCTCTTTCGGCTTTCCCACCATCTCGATGATCTCTCATTCTCTGGAGGATTACTTCGAAACCGCTGGCGACATCGGTGAATTCGAACTGCACGACATCCAGCTCTACGTTGATCGCATGCGGGAAATTCTCGATAGCGGCAAGAACCCGGACCAGGTGACCGCCGGCAAGATCGTCCGCGGCCTGCCGTCAAAGCCGAAATCCGTCGTGCAACACATGAAGGTCGGCGAGACCACGGTACTGATGGTCATGCAGCGTGGCGTGCAACGAAAGATCATCGGCCGCGAATTGGCGTCGTTCGGTTTCCGCGTCGCCATTGCCGATGACGCTCTGGAAGCGGTCAAGTTGGCCATGATCATGCGGCCGGAGATCGTCATCACCGCGATGTTCGTCACCCCCTTTACCGGTGCCGAACTGTCTGGCGTCCTTTACAGCATCGAAGCGACGCGCAAAGCCAACGTCCTACTGGTGACGGCGAGCGATGATGTCCTCGACCATTCCGCGCTTCCGCCAAGCGTCACCGTCGCGCACAAGGGGCCGGCGTTTTCGCGTGATTTCTTCACGTTCCTGAAGAACCACGGCCTCAACTAACATTTTTGGATGCCGTCGGCCGTCCGGGCGGGCGACACCAAACGGGAGTGCGACCGATGATCAACGCGGGTATCGCCGGGCTCGGCAACTGGGGCCGGACTTTGGTCAATTCGGTTCAAGGCAAGAGCCAACGCATCCGTTTCACGGCGGGCTGTACCGGGCGGCGCGATCGAGCCGAGGACTATTGCCGCGAACTGGCGATCGATCTGCGCGACAACCTCGACGACCTGCTGTCGGACCCGCGACTGGACGCCATCGTGCTGGCAACACCGCACAGCCAGCACGCGGAGCAAATCGCCGCAGCCGCTCGCGTCGGCAAGCAGGTGTTCGTCGAAAAACCGTTCACCCTCGACAAGGCCAGCGCGGAAACCGCCCGCGCCGCCGCCGAGGATGCCGGCATCGTTCTGGCGCTTGGCCACAATCGGCGCTTCCTGGCATCCATGGCGCGGGTGCGGGAACTTGCGACGTGCGGGGCACTTGGCACTTTACTGCATGTGGAAGGCAACTTCTCCGCTTCCGGCGCGTTGCGCTACACCGAGGAACACTGGCGCGCCTCGGCGGCCGAAAGTCCCGCTGGTGGCATGACGGGCCTCGGCGTGCACATGGTCGACGCCTTCATTTCGTTTCTTGGTCCCATCGACGCCGTCAACTGCATCAGCCTGCGCCGCGCGGCTTCCGTGGCCGTCGACGACACGACGACCATGCTGCTGCGATTTGCCTCGGGTATCACCGGCAACCTGACGACGCTGTTCGCCACCGAACGTCTCTGGCGCCTGCAGGTCTTTGGCAGCGCCGGTTGGGTCGAGATGCGTAACTACGACCGTCTTGTCATTCGCTTGAAGGGCGAGGATGAGCGGGTTGAAGAATTCCCCGCCATGGATATGGAATTCGCCGAATTGGAGGCCTTTGCCGACGCCTGTGACGGCGGCGCCCCCTATCCCCTATCACTTGACGACGCGGTGCATGGCGCGGCGGTGCTGGAAGCCATTATCACATCGGCCAAGGGCAACGGCGCCTGGGAACGCGTGGCGCGATGATCCCCGGCCTGCGTTTCCTTTTGCGGCGTGGCCGCTGGGTTGCACGCGCCGCCGGTATCGGGGCGGCGGCAATTGTATGGACGGCGCTGAACGGGCGCGATGCCATTCAGCTACCCGGCATGGCGGAACCCTATATTCTTGGCACACTCGAACCCGCCATCGCCACGGTACTTACCTACGGCATCGTACGCGCTGTGGTGTGGCGCGCCACGGGACGTTTCTTCGCTACTGCCGAAGCCTGGGTGCGCGACTTCGGCCGGGACTCCCGGGGCGTGGATTGAGGCTGCGGCGTGGACGTCGATCTGTTTGATTTCGAACTACCCACCGGATGCATCGCGCAGGTGCCGGCGCGGCCGCGTGATTCCGCGCGGATGCTGCATGTGGCCACCACGGGCAACAAGTTCGCCGACTATAGCGTCCGTGACCTGCCGTCATTGCTGCGCGCCGGCGACATTCTGGTCGTCAATGACACCCGCGTTCTGCCGACACGACTGGTCGGCCAGCGCGGCTCGGCGACGCGCGCCGGCCCACCCGAAACTGCGACAATCGAGGTCACCCTGACCAAACCGGTCTCGTCTCGGCTATGGCGGGCATTCGCCCGACCCGCCCGCAAACTGGAGGTCCGCGACCACATCGTCTTCGCCCCCGGTTTCGCCGCCGACGTGATGAATAAGCTCGATGGCGGTGAGGTCGAGCTTTGGTTCTCGCGCGGCGGTGATGCCCTGCCGGCGATGTTGGAGACGCACGGGCGCATGCCGCTACCGCCGTACATCAAACGCCAGCGCGGTGGTGATGAGCGCGACGGCGAGGACGCAGGCGATTATCAAACCTTGTTTGCCGAACATCCGGGTGCCGTGGCCTCGCCGACGGCGGCGCTACATTTTACGCCGGAACTCTTGTCGGCCCTTGATACGGTAGGTGTCGAGACGGCGCGGTTGACCCTGCACGTTGGCCCCGGCACGTTCCTTCCCGTTAAGACGGATGATACGGACGATCACATCATGCATTCCGAATGGGCACGCATCGATGCCACAACTGCGGACGGCTTGAATCAAGCCCGTGCCGACGGCCGGCGGATCGTCGCCTGCGGAACGACGGCGCTGCGCACGCTGGAAACGGCGGCCGATGACGACGGAACCCTGTACGCTTTCGAGGGTGAAACGGACCTGTTCATTACGCCCGGGTTCAAGTTCAAGGCGGTCGATGTGCTGATGACGAACTTCCATCTGCCGCGATCGACCTTATTCATGCTGGTGTCCGCCTTTGCCGGATTGGAGCGCATGCAGCAAGCCTACGCACATGCTATCCAGGCCGGGTACCGGTTCTACTCCTACGGCGATTCCTGCCTGCTGGAACGCCAGCCATGATCGGTATTGGCTTCACCTTGATCGCCACCGATGGTCATGCCCGCCGTGGCCGCATCGTCACCGCGCATGGGCCGGTCGCGACGCCGGCCTTCATGCCCGTCGGCACGGCGGCGACGGTAAAAGCGATGACGCCGGAAGCCGTGCACGAGACCGGCGCCGAATGCATTCTCGGCAATACCTACCATTTGATGCTGCGCCCTGGCGCGGAGCGCGTCGCCAGCCTCGGTGGATTGCACACGTTCATGAACTGGCCAGGGCCGATCCTCACTGATTCAGGTGGTTATCAGGTGATGTCCCTGGCCAAGCTGCGCAAGTTGTCGGACGACGGCGTCACATTTCGCTCGCACATCGATGGTTCATCACATGAGTTGACGCCCGAGCGCTCCATCGAGATTCAGCACCACCTGGACGCCGACATCTCTATGGTCCTGGATGAATGCACGCAGTTTCCGGCGACCGAGGCCGAGGCGGCGACCAGCCTTCGGCTGACGACCCGCTGGGCGGAGCGTTCCAAAGCGGCGTTCCGGACACGCGACGGTTATGGCCTGTTCGGCATTGTCCAAGGCGGCATTCATGCGGCGCTGCGCGAGGAATCCGCGACGGCGCTCAAAGCCATCGGTTTCGATGGCTATGCGGTCGGCGGCCTTGCGGTCGGCGAAGGACCGGAATTGATGCTGACCACGCTGGAGTGCACGACCCCGCATCTGCCGGCCGACCGGCCGCGCTATCTGATGGGCGTCGGCAAACCGCCGGACCTGGTGGAGGCGGTGGCGCGCGGCATCGATATGTTCGATTGCGTGCTGCCGACCCGTTCGGGACGTACCGATCAGGCATTCAGTCGCCGCGGCACCATCAATCTGCGAAACGCCCGCCACCGGGATGACGCGCGGCCGCTCGACCCGGACTGCCAGTGTTACACCTGCCGCAATTACAGTCGCGCCTATCTGCACCACCTGGTGATGGCCAAGGAGATGCTCGGCGCGACGCTGCTGACCTGGCACAACCTGCATTACTACCAAGAACTGATGGCTGACATGCGCGCCGCCATCGAGGATGCTTCCTTCGCCGACTTCAAGACGACCTTCCATGCCCTGTACGCGGGCGGTGACATTGCCCCGCTCTAGCCGCCCAGACCACCTTGTACTAGGATTTCATCCATGAACGATGATGTGAGCGAGACCCTGAGCCTTTTGGGCGGCGCCACCGAACTGCCCACGAACCCCGACACGGCGGTATTGGAATGTGTGCCCAATCCGCATCGGGATGAACCCTATCTGGTGCGCTTCACGGCGCCCGAATTCACCTCGCTATGCCCCGTCACCGGGCAACCGGATTTCGCCCATCTGGTCATCGATTACGTCCCTGACGCTGCGATCATTGAAAGTAAGTCGTTGAAGCTATTTCTGGCGTCATTCCGCAATCATGGCGCCTTTCACGAGGACTGCACGGTGGCGATCGCGCGGCGTCTGGTCGACGCGGCCGAACCTATGTGGCTGCGCATCGGCGGCTATTGGTATCCGCGAGGTGGCATTCCCATTGATGTGTTTTATCAGACCGGTGAACTGCCGGAGGGTCTATGGGTGCCGGAGCAAAACGTGCAACCCTATCGCGGGCGCGGCTGATATCGCGCTACCGATCTTCGCCGCGATACACGCAGGCTGATGTCGGTGTTTCCCAAAGCGTTAGTTCGGTCAGTTCCGCCAGCAGTGGCTTCGCCTGATCCCATATCCACTTGGTCAGCATCTCCGTGGTCGGGTTTTCCAGGCCGGGGATGTCATTGAGAGTGTGATAATCGAGTCGCTCGATGACCGGATTTACCGCCGCCTCGATGCGTGCGTAATCGATCACCCATCCCGCGGTTTCGTCGAGTGGCCCCGACACCAGAAACCGAGCACGGAAGGAATGACCGTGCATGCGCCGGCACTTGTGACCATCCGGCGCATTGGGCAGATGCCGCGCCGCCTCGAATGTCACCTCGGTAAATATTTCCATCAGGGAATCCCCAGATACTTATGTGATTGCAGCGACATTCGCCATGTCGGATGCGCCATGCAGTAATCGATAACAGCCGCCGTGTTGGCCTCCCGCGCCGGTCCGTCCATGGGCTGCAGCAGGTAGTGATCGAAGGCAAGCGTCTGGACCGCCACCGGATCAAGGCCGATCTGCGGATAGACCAGTTTCAACTCGTCGCCGGTGGTTTGCACCAAATCACAGCCGGCCTTGGGGCTGACGCAAATCCAGTCGATGCCTTCGGGGACGGCGATCGTACCGTTGGTTTCGATGGCGATTTCGAACCCTCGAGTGTGCAGCGCCTCGATCAGCGGTGTGTCCAATTGCAGCAACGGCTCGCCGCCGGTGCAGACGACGAATTGGATGGCCGCGCCATTGCCAGGCCAAGTCGACGCGACCGCATCGGCCAGGTCTCCGGCGCTCTTGAAGGTGCCGCCACCATTTCCATCGGTGCCGACGAAATCGGTATCGCAAAATTGACACTGGGCGGTGGCGCGGTCGGCCTCGCGCCCGCTCCACAGATTACAACCGGCGAAACGGAGAAACACCGCCGCGCGGCCGGCGTGGCGACCTTCGCCCTGCAGGGTAGCGAAAATTTCCTTCACGCGATAGGCCATGGCCGCTCAGTCCCAGTTCGGACGCGGAATGCCGCGCGCGCGCATTTCGTCCTCGCTGAAGAAGGTATCGAAGAAAACTCGTTCGGACGCGGCGCCTTTATTGATCAGCATGCCCGTGACCGCATCGACCATCGGTGGCGGTCCCGCGACATAACAGTCGAAACTGGTCAGTTCTTGAAAATCCGCCGCCACCGCCTCACCGACCAGGCCACGCCGGCGTCCTGGATCATCTTCGGGAGCGGGATCGGAGACCACGGTGACGAAGCGAAACCACGGATACTCGCGAGTCAAATCAATGAAATACCGCTCGAGATAGATTTCCCGTTCCTGGCGGCAGCCAAAATAGAGATGCACATCGCGTTCCAGCCCGGTTGCCAGCGCGTCCTCGATCACTGCCTTCATGGGCGCCAACCCGGTACCGCCGGCGATCGCCAGGACGGGACCCGGATGGTCGCGCCGAAACCAAGCCTCGCCAAACGGTCCTTGTATGTCGACTCGGTCGTCATCGCCCAACCCCTCAGCCACATAACCCGAGGCCCCGTCACCGCCCACATAGCGAATATGAAACTCGGCGAATCCGTTTCCAGGTCGGTTGGCGATGGAATAATCACGTGGGTCCTGGCCTTCGAAACGCACGCTGGCATATTGCCCGGCATGCCATTCGAATAACCCGCCCTCAATCAAGGACTCCAAACGCAGTAGAAAAACTTCCGGCGTCGACTGCTCCCGATGCGCCACGCGACAAACCAGGCGCCGGACGTCCTTTCTGCTTTCGTAGGGCACTTCCCGCCCCTTCCGTTCCACAACAACCCGCATAGAATCCGACCGGGAACCTACTCCGTCCATCCGCCCCGGGAAACCCCCAGGAATCGAAGACGAGGAGGCCAAATAGAATCCGCATCGGCGGATTTCGAGCAGCGCCCATTCGCTCGGAACAAGTCATTCCATCGTGTTCGGTCAACACGCGTCGTTCGCCGTTAATACCATTTGGCGCCATCGGACGGATCGCGCTTCATTCGCGACCGCCGCACCAAAGCGCGCCAGAATGATTCCTTTCAACCCTTGAAAGGAATCATGGCGATGACCCAAGAACTTCTGACGGAATGCTACCGCGTCGTCGAATCACAATTGAATGACGCCGACATGAGCCTCACGATCGGCTTTGGCACGCGTGCCTGGTGCGACGCAACGCTGCGCCTTCGAGGTCGCATCACCGCGCCGACCTTCGACCCGCAGTATCATAACCAGATGGACTCGTACCATCTTCGTATCGATCACGCATCACGTGGCATCGTCGCCCTGGCGGCGTGTCGCCATTACGCTGGGGCTTTCACAGGCGTCGTTCGTTCCGGGGCGCTTTGGTACGAGGTCAACGCACCGAGCGATTTCATGACGAAAAATATTCTGAGCGACGATCTGCCGAGGGTTGACGACATCGCGTTCCTCGGCGGGCTCTGGGTGAACCCGGACTTGCAGGGATAGGGTATCGGAGGGGCGCTTTCCATGATCAACAAACTGACCGCGATTTCAAAGTGGCCAGATACAAGATGGTTCGCGGCGACGGTCAAGGAACAAAACTTCGCGAGAGCCAAACCGACCGGGCACAGCTACCTAAAGGAATACGAGACCTCGGACAGGGTTTGGAGCGGCTATTTCCCGCCGACGGAAGCGGTCGAAACTCTCCGTCTGGCATTGCTCAAAGCGGATGTCCTTCTCGGCCGAGCAGATCCTCGCGCGCTTCACCTATCGGTTCCGTGCGGTGAATTGTCACTAAATGCGTAACGGTTGATGATCCGCCCAGTTTGAAGGGCAGCGTCAGTTTCGTGTACCCCTGATTGCCTTGCGCGAGGAATGGATGCGCATCGGGGCGTTTGACGTTCCACCACAATAGCTCGAGCCGGGGCGTATTGAAGGTGGCAACGGTGTAATGATCTCGCTGCACCGCATTCGCGTGGGCCCGAATGGGAAAGTCTCCGAGCGGCTCGTTGCGAAGACTGCGGCTACGAATTTGCTCGGAAGTCGCCGCGTAGCGAACTGGCCGATATTCGGCCGGGTTGTTATATTGCACATCGACGATGTTGCAGTGGTCCAGGGCGCCAATTTGCTCCAGCGCGCCGACCAACTCGGGCATCTCAAAATCATAGTAGGCGGATGACGTGGATTTCGAATGCCCCGTCCAATACGCATGGGCCTTGGTCATCGTCGTGTGTGGTCCGCCTCGGGATAACTCCGTCATGATATCGAAAACATGGGTGTAGACCGCGACATCGCCGTCGCCGATGACGTCGGTATGACGACACTCCGTCGCCGTGGCCCGAAGCACCACCGGAAACCGAACGGTCTCGTCTATCATGAACCCAACGGACATCACGACTCTCGAATCGATGAGTTTCGGCTTCTGGCGAATTCTCGCCACGTCCCGCAGGCCCATCGCCCCTCAAACATCATGCAGTTTGATCGGAAACCTACTCCTTCCACCGTCCTCGGGAAAGCCCCCGCGCTGGGTCTATATACCTGGAATTGAACATTAATTTCCGATCCACGCTCAGCGATCCTCATTCATTCCCGTTCGGCCGAGTCGGGGCGGCTCCCCGGAGATCGCGACTGTCAGCCGACGCCGCGCGCGTGCGCCGACCGGGGTGGCGGCATAAATCTGTTTGACCGCCTCTATCATGACGACACCCGCGAACGGCGGATAGAGTTTCGGCCCTATTCGCTCCCAGGCCGGGGCCGACGACAGCGCCAGACTCCACCGCAGCGGTGGCACGTAGAGGGCGGTTGAGGACTCCAGTGGCGTGAATAGGTTGTCACGCAGCAGACGCGAGAGTTGACCCTTCGAATAGGGAAGTCCATGCCCGAACGGTGTGCGCTCGGCGCGCGCCCACAGGCCGCGGCGGTTCGGCGTGATGACCAGCAACCGTCCGGAGTCCGCCATCACCCGCCAGACTTCACGCAGAAACGGGCGTACCTGTTCAGCGCATTCCAACGCATGAACCAGGATCAATCGGTCCATCGACAGATCGGGAAACGGCAGGTCGAATTCATCGACAAGGGTTGCCAGCCGGGGTTCATCCTCGGGCCAGTGGATGACGCCCTGCGCGGCGGGCATGGCCGCGATCACACGCGCCGCTTCGGCTCTGAAACCGGCCAGGTAGGGCGTCGCGTAGCCAAGCCCTAGGACACTTTGACCGGTCACGTCCGGCCACATCTGGCGGATGCGCCGGCGCACCATGCGCCGCGCCACCTGGCCTAGGCCCGAAGCATAAAAATCCCGGAGATCGACGACGTCAGTCCACATGTCGGCCACCATAAACGTTTTTCCGTCGTCGTCGAACCGTCCAGTATCCAGCACGAAAAGTCCGCCAAATCTGTTGTTCAGCGAATTTTATTATTCGACACGACAGGATGGGTGGCGACGGCGCGCGGGCGTGATAGGGTGCGCGCCAATTCGAAAGCCATTCACCGATACCGGGTTTGGCCCTCATTTGAATCTCGCGACCGTATCAGGGAGACATCCATGAAACTTCGTTATTCACCGACTTCACCGTTCGTCCGCAAGGTCACGATTCTTGCAATAGAGACAGGACTCGACGATCGAATTGAGCGCATCGCCACCAACCCGTGGGACGCCGATACCGATCTCGGTCAAACCAACCCGCTCGGCAAGGTGCCGACGCTGGAGTTGGATGACGGCCAGGTGTTGTTCGAAAGCCGCGTTATCTGCGAGGTGCTGGACGGCATGCACGACGGACCGAAGATGTTCCCGTCCGACCCGGCTGCGCGCTGCGATGCCATCCGGCGTCAGGCGCTCGGAGATGGCATGACCGATGCCGGCGTGTTGCTGCTGGTTGAAAAAATGCGTCGACCAAAGGAACTGCAATGGGACTGGTGGATTGACCGCCAGGGAACCAACGTCGCCCGCGCCATGGATGCCATGGAAGCCGACGGAGATGGCCTCGCCAGCGATTCCATCTCTATCGGCCACATCGCCATCGCCGCTGGTTTGGGCTGGATCGACCTGCGTTTTCCCGACATGAATTGGCGGGACACCCGACCGAAGCTTGCGGCATGGTTCGCCGATTTTTCCGAACGCCCGTCCATGCAGGCTACGGTGCCGCCAGCGTCATAACGGAACGCTGAGGGTGAGCGTTTCAGAATTGAACGCCGACGACGTCATCCGGCTGCTTGAATTGCAGCCACATCCGGAAGGCGGACATTTTCGCGAAATCCATCGCGCGATGCCGCCCGACGGCGGCGATGGTCGGGGTGTCGTGACCAGCATCTATTTCCTACTGGCCGCTGGCCAGCGGTCGCATTGGCACCGAGTCGACGCAACCGAGATTTGGTATTTTCACGCCGGCGCGCCGCTGCGGTTGGAAATTGCCGACACCTTGATGGTGACCGCCCACATTCTCGGCCCCGATCTGATGGCTGGCGAGCGCCCGCAAGCCGTGGTTCCACCGAGTGCGTGGCAAGCGGCCGAGAGCGTTGGGGATTGGACGCTGGTCGGGTGCACCGTCGCACCGGCATTTGATTTCGCGGGTTTCGAGTTAGCGCCGCCGGATTGGTCGCCGGGAGTTTAGCGCCGCCAGACCACTGCCGTCAGCACGCCACCGGCAAGGCCATAGACCAAGTCATCACGGCCATCGCCATTGAGATCAGTCGCCAAAATGGCGTGTTCCACGTGTGCCGTATTCGCGATAACGGCAAGCGTGCGAAAACGGCCGCCGGCATAGCTGACGATCTTGACTGAATGCCGCGCGGCATCCGGCAGCACCATATCCGGGTGACCGTCACCGTCGACATCGGTGATGGCGGACAAACCGAGTTCTCGCGAACCCATGGCGTGATTGGAGAAGCCATGCAAGCGGCCTTCGCGCACCAGCCGATCTCCCTGCATTTCGTAGAGCGTCAGGATACCGCCGATATGCGGCGTAATGACCACGGCCGCCTCGATGCGCCCATCACCGTCGAAATCTGCCGCTCCGACGGGATTGAGCCAGCGGTGTGCGAGCCCGATGGGCGCCGCCTGTGCGCGCAGTTTGAGGGCGCCATTCACGACGCCGAGGACAGCCAAGCCGGCACCGGAGTCGAGCCAGGATTTAACCACCAGAATTTCGGCATCACCATCCCCGTCCATATCCGCAAGGCGCGGCGTGCGGTCTTCGAACACCGCATCGGCCGCCAGGTCGTAGCGTAGTAATCTGCCATCTCCGAGCCGCGCGGCGACACCTCCAGCCTCGATGGCATCACCAAGCACCGCGTGTCCGTAGCGTTCGGTCGGGCCAACCAGCCATGCCGCGGCGATCGTGCCGTCACCATGCGCCACCTCGGTATCGGGTAGCGGGTCGATACCGCCGGGCGAAACCGCTTTCGGCACGGTGGCCGGCGTCAACGTCAGACGCTCACCCTTAAGGCTGATCTGGAATACGCGACCATCACCGTCAACCAACAGAACTGGGCCACCGGTCGATGCCGGCCCGGCGTAGACCAGAGCACGAATGCCGCTCGGCACAAGAAGGCCGGTCTGGCTGAATGCCGGCGCCTCCGCGGCGACCGCGACCGACGCGGCGGCGAATGATAGCAGGGCGACGATAACGCGTAGCATGGCGGGCCTACTCCATTGGTATCGCGTACATATTAACTTTCGGACTCGCCCTGGCAACGATAAGCCGGTTACGCGCGGCGCGCCAACCGTGCCGTTCAAAGAAGCCGGAAACAACAACGGGGCCCCACTGGCTGGGCCCCGTCATCGCAATCGATTGGAACGGCGCGTCAGGCCATGTATTGGCCGCCGTTGGCGCTGATCGTCGAGCCAGTGATAAACCCGGCGTCGTCGCTGGCCAAAAAGGTGACGCAACGCGCGATCTCCTCGGCGTCACCGAGACGACCGACGGGAATTTGCGGGATGATGACCTCGTTCAAAACCTTTTCCGGCACCGCCATGACCATTTCAGTACTGATGTAACCTGGCGCCACAGCGTTGACGGTGATGCCCTTGGACGCGGTTTCCAACGCCAGGGCCTTGGTGAAGCCAATTAAACCGGCCTTGGCGGCGGCGTAGTTGGTTTGGCCGAACTGCCCCTTTTGGCCGTTGATCGAGCTGATCGAAATGATTCGCCCGAACCCGGCACCGCGCATGCCGTCGATGACGGCACGGCTGAGATTGAATAGGCTGGTCAAATTCGTCACGATGACGGCATCCCAAGCGTCCTTGTCCATCTTGTGCAAGGGCTTGTCGCGCGTAATGCCGGCGTTATTGACCAGCACCTCGACGGCGCCATGGTCTGTCACGATCTGAGACATCGCCGACGAGACGGCGTCAAAATCACCCACGTCGAACTTGACCGCCGGAATTCCGGTTTCACCCGTGAACGCGTTCGCGGCATCGTCATTGCCGCCGTAATTGGCGACCACGTTGTAGCCGGCGTCCTTGAGCGCCACCGAAATCGCGCGGCCGATGCCGCGGGTGCCGCCGGTAACCAATGCTGTACGCGCCATGGTGTGGACCTCCCAATCCGAATTTTGGCTCATCTCCCAGGCGCCGTTCGCGGGCACCAGGGAGACGAGCGGTTAGTGTTCTACCTTAATCGCGCTCGACGCACATGGCGATACCCATGCCGCCGCCGATGCACAGGGTGGCCAAGCCCTTCTTGGCGTCGCGGCGCTGCATTTCGAACAACAGCGTGTTGAGCACGCGGTTGCCGGATGCGCCGACCGGATGGCCGATGGCGATGGCGCCGCCGTTGACGTTGACCTTGTCGGTGTCCCAGCCCATGTCCTTGTTGACGGCACAAGCCTGTGCGGCGAAGGCTTCGTTGGCCTCGACCAGATCGAGATCATCGACGGTCCAGCCGGCTTTCTCCAACGCCGCGCGCGAGGCCGGGATCGGGCCGGTGCCCATGATTGCAGGATCGACACCGGCGGTGGCCCACGATTTGATGCGCGCCAGCGGGGTGATGCCGCGCTTTTTGGCTTCTTCCGCCGACATTAGCACGACGACAGCGGCGCCGTCATTGATGCCCGATGCGTTGGCGGCGGTCACCGTGCCTTCCTTGTCGAAGGCCGGGCGCACCTTGCCGACGCTTTCCATGGTGGTACCGTGCTTGGGATATTCGTCCTCCTCGACCACGGTGTCGCCCTTGCGTGACTTGATGGTCACGGGAACGATCTCGTCCTTGAATTTGCCAGCCTTCTGCGCCGCTTCCGCCTTGTTTTGCGAATGGACGGCGAAGGTGTCCTGCTCTTCACGGGTGAGCTGCCATTTCTGCGCAACGTTCTCAGCCGTGTTGCCCATGTGATAACCATGGAAGGCATCCATCAGGCCATCCTTGAGCATGCTGTCGACCATTTCAGCGGCGCCCATTTTGGTGCCGTTGCGCAGGTGCATCAGATGCGGTGCCTGGCTCATACTTTCCTGACCGCCGGCGACGACGATCGAACTGTCACCACACATGATGGCCTGATAACCGAGCGCCACCGTTCGCAGACCTGAACCGCACAACTGATTGATGCCGTAAGCCGTCGCTTCCTGCGGAATGCCGGCATTCATGGCCGCTTGGCGTGCCGGGTTCTGGCCGGCACCGGCGGCGAGGATTTGGCCCATGATGACTTCGCTGACGTCTTCAGGCGCCACACCGGCGCGTTCCAGCGCGCCGCGGATGGCGACCTCGCCCAGGTAGTGGGCCGGGACGGAGCTGAGTGAGCCATTGAAGGCCCCTACGGGGGTCCGCGCGGCGGCGACGATAACGACTTCGGTCATGGTGGTCTCTCCTCGGTGCAAATTCATGAGGCGTGGCGGCGGCGCCGCGGCACGCGGGACAATCCTCATCAACGGCGCTTTTCTTCACGGGCCCGTCCGTTCGGGCGGCGCGAGAAAGCCGTCATGATACGCGTTGGCTGTTTCCCGGGTTTCGGGGCTTCGTTCGGCCCTTTTCACCTATTGGCGAGGTTATACGGATGACGATCGCAGCGCACAAGTACCAGAATGGCGCACAGCCACCCTGATTTGGATCAATCGGGCGCTGTTCCTCCTGCGCGCACGACGGTGTCTAGCCATGCCGCCAATGGAGCCTGGAGTAACGTCTGCGCGGCCGATCCGGCGACCATGCCGATGTGACCGGCAGCGACCTCGAGCAGTTCGGCCCGCGGCAAGGCAGCGGCGAGTGGGCGCGCCGATGCCGGCGGTACGATGTGGTCACGCGCTGGTACCACCACCAGCGCCGGCATCTGAATATTTGCGGGGTCAATCACCCGCCCATCGACTCGCCAGGTCCCGAGCCCTGGCCGGTTTTCCACATACCACTCACCAAGGCACGCACGCGCCACGCGGCCAACCAAAGGCACACCATCGTTTAACCAATCCTCAAGGGCAACGAAAGCGGCATCGCTGTCGCCGCTATTGTGGGCGAAACGCCGGAACTTGCGTGCGGTGAGGTAAGGGTCCAGGCCGGCAAACATGGCTTGCAACGCGTCCACCGGAAGTTCTCCGAGGACGTCCAACGCCGCGTCGATCGACGGCATCAGCGCCGCCAACGCGCGAGTCGAGGTCACTGGCATCGCATGGAAATCCCATGGTGTCGCAAGCAGTGCCAATGCGGTGACATGGTCCGGCCGCAACGCGGCCAGCGCCAGAGCCAGATTGCCGCCCATGCAGTAACCGATCAGCACCGGGCGACGTCCCGTCGCCGCGACGACGGCGTCCAGGGCACGCCCGAGGCGACCGGCGATATAGTCGTCGAACCCGAATTTCCGTTCGATCGCGCCGGGCTCATTCCATTCGACGAGGAGCGGCCGAAAGCCCCGGCCGGCAAGACCGCGCGCCAACGACAATCGTTCATCCAGATCGAGAATATGAGCGCGATTAACCAGCGACGGGATCAGTAAAAGCAGCGGTGCGTCGGCGCGATCGGCGCTGCCATAATCGAGCAGTCGTGTCGTACCTTCCCGCCATAACACCGGGGTGGTTCCGGGTCGCCCTGGGCGCGGTGCCGCGTGGTAACGTTCGACGCCGGCGGCAAAATCATGGAGACGACGCGAGGCCTCTCGCTCGATCGCGCCGCGCAGATCATCGGTGTCGACAGCGGCGAGACGCTCAGCCAGATTCCTTTCCGCCCGGCGCAAGGGCGGATTCAAGGCGGGCGATCCGGTCCTCCAGGCCGGCAATGCGCTGACGCAGATCATCCACGTCAAGGTCTGCAGGGCGATGTGCATGGCCATCGGGCGCGGCGTCAGATCGATCTCGGCGACCTGGCGCCGCGGGGCGGGTAGCGTCGGCTTGCTCAACTTGATCTCCTGTCGCCGGTTCCGGGTGCCGACCGTCGGCCGATGGCATGCCATGTCCGTGTATTCCCTGGGCCGCCATGCTGGCGAAGGCAGCGGCGCCGGTATTCATCAATTCGATCGCTCGCGCCATGGTATCGGCGACCGCCGGATCCTGGCCCATCGCCGCCAGGCGCTCCTCCCACAGATCCATGTACTGACGCGCCAGGGCATCCAAATCGGGCGAAGCGGCGGCCAGATCGTCTTCGACCCCATCCTCGTCACCCGTTGCTTGATTCGTCTCGGTCATTGTCGGCTCATGCCCATGGATGCTGTCGTTCCGGGCCACTATAGTGGTCCGGCGGCAACGGCGGAACAATTCATTGCGGTGCAGCATTTTCCGCGCTACGGTTCGCCGCGAACGGCTCGGGAACAGCCGGCGAGGGAACCCAGGGCATGGCCGATGAAGCCGATAAAGCCAACACTGAAGACGCCAAGGCGCCGATCACGATTAAGAAGTACGCTAATCGGCGCCTCTACAACACGGCGACGAGCAGCTATGTCACGCTTGAACACCTTTCCGCCATGGTCAAGGAGGGCCAGGAGTTCGAGGTCAAGGATGCCAAGACCGGCGAGGACATCACGCGTTCGGTGTTGACCCACATCATCGTCGAGGAAGAAGGCAAGGGCCAGAATCTGCTGCCCATCGGCTTCCTGCGCCATCTCATCAGTTTTTACGGCGACAGCCTGCAATCGGTGGTGCCCAATTACCTGGAACACACAATGCAGACCTTCGCTCGCAATCAGGTTCAGATTCGTTCGTACATGCAGGACGCCTTGGGAGGGCTCAACCCGTTCGCTCAGTTCGAGGACGTCGGCAAGCAGAATATGGCGATGTTCGAGAATGCGTTGCGCATCTTCACACCCTACGCAGAGAGTGGTGAGCCAACGGGGGCACCGGGTTCCTCGGGCTCCACCAAGCCGTCGCCGACCGCCAACAACGGAACCGGGCAGAGCCAATTGCCTGCGGCCAAAAACACCAACGAAACGGTTGCGGACGAGCAGATCGACGACCTCCGCTCGCAACTCGCAGCCATGCAGCGCCAATTGGATGCGCTGAGCGACGATAAGGCCTCCTGACCACGACTGGTCATGCCATGGGGACAACACGCCGGGCACTGGATCAAATCACCTATGTGATCGAGTGAATTGCCGGCCGTTGTCTCGGTCGCGTCATTCCAACGACTCCGCCATTTGAATGGATACCCGGGTTTCCCGCCAACGGCCGAAACTCACACCACGATGAACCCCGCCAATTGGGGATTTCTTCGTTCAAATGTCGATAAATCGATGCTTGGATCGCGTATTGAGTATCGCAATGACATCCGTTTTGGTGTCAAATACATCCTAATTGACGTTCATGATGCCGCGTTATATCGCCCCGGTATCGATAGGACATTCGTTCGCCAAAGAAGCGAACGCCTTGGAAGCAATAAGATATCCACTGGTACCGGTCGGGCATTCAGCCGATTTCGGAAGAAAGCCGGGAAATTATTGAGGAAGGGACAGACCTTGGACGCTGCAGTAACGAATCGCGCGACGGAAACCGACCGGCACGTGGGACGCCGGATACGCGAGCGCAGAATCATGCTTGGATTAAGCCAGCAGGAAATGGCCCACCTGATCGGCGTCACCTACCAACAGGCACACAAATATGAACGCGGGATCAATCGCATCTCCGCCGGCCGGCTATACGACATTGCCCGTGTTCTGCGGGTTCCCATCGGGCAGTTCTTCGAGGGGCTCGACGATGACACTTACGTCGAGGAATTACCGGCGCGCCAGCGGCTCTGCCTCGAGGTGGCGCGGAACTTCGCCCGCATCGACAACCAGCGCCACCAGGAAGCACTGAGTCTGCTGACTCGCGCGCTCGCCGACGACGAATAGGCTCGTCGGGCTCCAGGAACCTAGGGGAGTTCGCGCACCAGACGGAAGCTGAGCCAGTAGCTCTTTACGGCGGCGGGGTTTTTCTGTCGGTTGGCGGACTTGGACATGCGTGAATAGTAGTACCACGAACCGCCCCGGATGACCCGGACCTGGCAATTGCCGTCGAGCCGGGGTGACGCGTCTTTCGGTGCGCCCGTATAGTCCGGGTGCCAACAATCCTTCACCCATTCAAAGGCATTGCCGTGCATGTCATAAATACCCCAGGCATTGGGCGGAAAACTGCCAACCGGCGCATTGCCGACCCCGGACCATGGTGTGCCGCATTTTCTGCAGTTGACGATGCCTTTGCCAACATCGTCACCATGTGCGTACTCCTTGGTCGAACCGGCGCGCGCGGCGTATTCCCACTCCACCTCCGAGGGTAAGCGGTAGCGCTGGCCCGTGGTCTTCGACAGCCATGCGGCGTAGCCCTCGACCATGCCATGTGCGACATTGATAACCGGTCGGCGCTCCCGCCCCCACTTGTGGTCATGCGGTTTGTGGGTGCAGCCGCCGGCGTCGATGCAGGCCTGCCATTCCGCGTGCTGAGTCTCGAAGCGGCCGATGGCGAAAGGTTTCCGCATGCGCATCAGCCGGGTCGGCTGCTGACGTTTATCCTTCTTGGAGCCCATGACGAAGACACCACTCGGCACGACCACCATTTCCGGGCAGGTCTCGCAATCTCGAAACACAACGCCGGGTTTCAGCAGCTGGCCCGGCTTCAGCAGCGGCGCCACCGGAATAGCCTTGGGCTTGATATGGTACGGATAAGCAAATTCACCCGTCTTGGTGTTATCGCGTTTGCCGACCGTGCCGGTCTGCGCCTGCGCCAAAGGCACAGTCAGCAAAATCAAGAACAACGCCATAAATACGGTAGATACGCGCATCATATAGACTCCGGTTAACGAGGTATGCCGCCGATCGGTCGCCGTCAACCGCAAGGATGGCTTTCGTCGAGGCGTCCGACCGCCCACTGAGCGGCCTCGGCGACCACGGGTGAATCATCCGCGATCAATTCTTCCGCGATGGCCTTCAGCGCCCAGTCGCCGGAATTCCCGATGGCCACTAGAACATTGCGGACGAAGCGGTCGCGGCCGGTGCGCTTGATCGGCGACCCGGCGAAGACGCGGCGGAAGGCCGCATCATCAAGCTGCGCCAGGTCCTTGAGCCGAGGCGTTGTGAGTTCCGCGCGCGGCAGAAATTTCTCCTCGCGCCCCGGCGTCGCGAACTTGTTCCATGGACAAACCGCGAGGCAATCGTCACAGCCGTAAATTCTGTTACCCATGCCGGCCATCAGTTCCGGCGCGATGTTGTCCTTGTGCTCTATGGTCAGATAGGAAACACAGCGGCGCGGGTCGATACGATACGGCTCCGCCAAGGCATCTGTCGGGCAGGCGCGCTGGCAGGCGTCACAGGTGCCGCAAAGGTCACTCTGCGCGGTATCGGGGGGCAGGTCGAGGCTGGTGAACACCTCGGCCAGGAACAGCCAAGAACCGAATTCCCGGCTCACCAGATTGGTATGCTTACCTTGCCAGCCGACACCGGCGCGAGCAGCCAGGGGTTTTTCCATCACCGGCGCGGTATCGACAAACACCTTGATCTCGCCGCCCAGCGTGTCCGCCATCCAGCGGCCGAGGCGCTTGAGGCGCTTCTTCAGGACGTCGTGGTAGTCGCTGCCCTGGGCATAGACACTGATGGCGCCACGATCCCGATGCCGATGCGCCGCCAGGGGGGCCACCGCGGGCCCGTAGTTGGCCCCGAGGACAACGACGGTGCGCGCCGTTGCCATGGTCTTCAAGGCATCCCCACGGCGCGGGTTATCCATCCATCCCATATCACCGGCGCGGCCCAAGGCGAGAAACTGGGCAAGGTTGACGGCATCCGCGGGTTCCGGTACCGGCGAGGTAAATCCAACGGCATCGAAACCCAGGCCTATTGCCTGTTCCCTGATCGCCTGTTTCGCCGCCGCACCGTCCATGGTTTCTTCTGGCTCTCGCCAGATCCCGTTTTCACGTGCTATGGCCTCAATCCTGTCACGAATGGCAACGGATGTAGAGGTGGAAGCCGTGCCTAAGACCGATCGCAAGGCCGTGGTGCTGCTCTCGGGCGGCCTCGATTCCGCAACCTGCCTCGCCGAGGCCCGGGCCGCGGGGTTCAGTGCGCTCGCCATTTCCTTCCGTTACGGCCAGCGCCACGCCCAGGAATTGGTCGTGGCGGCAGCGTTGGCATCGGCCGCCGGCGTGGCACGCCACGCCATCGTCGATATCGATCTTCGCGCATTCGGCGGCTCGGCGTTGACCGCCGATATCGACGTGCCCAAGGGACGCGCCGCCGAGGCCATCGGCGATGGCATCCCGATCACCTATGTTCCGGCGCGTAACACCATCTTCCTGTCCTTCGCCCTCGCCTTCGCCGAGGTGGAGGGTGCGGCAGACATCTTCATCGGTGTCAACGCGCTCGACTACTCTGGCTATCCCGATTGCCGGCCCGATTACATCCGCGCGTACGCCGCCATGGCCAACCTGGCGACCCGTGCCTCGGTCGCCGATGGCGACAATGCCCGGTTGACCATTCACACGCCCTTGTTGGAACTTTCGAAGGCGGACATCGTGCGGCGCGCGGCGAAACTCGACGTGGACGTCGCGGCGACCCTGAGTTGCTACGACCCGCTGCCCGACCTCGTCCACTGTGGCACCTGCGACGCCTGCCTGCTCCGCAAGAAGGGATTCATCGAAGCGGGCGTCGATGATCCGACCCGCTACGCCGCGTGATCGACGAGGCATTCAGCATCGTGTTCCTCGCCGACGCCCCGAGCGCGGCGCCAATGCTTGCCGACTGGTTCCTCTCCGAATGGCAGCCCTATTACGGCACCGACGGCCCCGGCGATGCGACCGAAGACCTCGCCGCCTGCATGCGACGCGACGCTCTGCCGCTGGCTCTGGTCGCACTTGACGCCGAGGGTCGTCCCCTCGGCACCGCCGCCTTGAAAACGGAGTCGGCTGGCAGCGAACTTGGCCTCAGCCCCTGGCTCGCCGCCGTGCTGGTTGGCCCGCCACATCGTGGCCGGGGCATCGGCTCGGCACTCGTCACGGCCATCGAGGGCGAAGCGCGACGCCTCGGCCACCCGATGCTCTATACATCCACCGACACCATGAGCGGCCTGCTGCAACGTCGCGGCTGGCGGGCCATCAACGGCACCGACACGCTCAGGGGTCGGGCCACCATCTATCGGTTGGAATTGAATGCTTAAGCCGCGTCGGCGATGTCACGCCGCATGGCGAGAACAGAGACACAGGCGTCGGCGGCCTCCCGCCCCTTAAGCTGAAAATGGTCGAGGAAAAAGCGCCGATGTTCTTCGCTTTCGTGAAAATGGTGCGGCGTCAGCACCACCGATAGCACCGGGACGTCGGCGTCCATCTGCGCCTGCATGAGGCCCGAGATGACGCTTTCGGCGACGAATTCGTGGCGGTAGATACCGCCGTCGATCACGAAGGCCGAACAGACGACCGCATCGAAGCGGCCGGTGCGCGCCAGGGCACGGGCCTGCAACGGAATTTCGAAGGCGCCCGGTACATCGAAGACCTCGACATCGGCCGTCACGTCATCGCGCCCGTCCAGCGCGGCAATGAATGCCTTGCGGCATTCGTCGACGATGTCGGCGTGCCAGCGGGCCTGGATAAAGGCGATGCGGATGTTATGGGGACTTTGGCTCATGGCGGGACTCCTCGATTTTACGGCCACGGGGTTTTACGACAAATCACTTGTTTCATGACAGGGCTTGCAGTTTTTCCATCAGACTTTCCGGAATTTCCGTTCCCGGGTGCGGGTCACGGGCCCGATTAGCGAAACGGCGGTCCGACGGCAATCGTGTACCCTCCTGGGATAGAATCTCGGCAAACAGCTTTTCCCCATGCGCCTGATAGCCATCCGCGTCGCCGAACCGCGCCGGATCGATCGCGAGGATGAATTCACCCGAGGTGACCGGGCCGCCGTCGTTATTATCCGCCGCCGTTGCCTCGAAACTGAACGGCTGGCCGATCAACGCGCAGGCCAGTAGTTCAACCATCACGGCGATGGCCGATCCCTTGTAGCCGCCGAACGCCAACTGCGCGCCCTTAAGGATAGCCGCCGGATCGGTTGTCGGATTGCCGTCAACATCGATGCCAACGCCGTCGGGCAAGGCGTGACCGTCGCGCTGGGCGATCATGATCTCGCCGCGCGCCATGGCACTGGACGCCTGATCGAAAACCAGCGGCGGTCCGTCCGGGCGCGGCCAAGCGAAGGCCATTGGGTTGGTCGAATAAAGCGGCTTGGTGCCGCCGGCGGGCGCCATCGCCGACTTGCCGACGGTCATGGCGAGACCGACGAGACCGGCCGCCGCCAGCATTTCAACCTCCGGCCAAAGGGCGGCGAAATGGTGCGAATTCGTGATCGCGGCGGCGGCGACGCCCTGGCCGCGCGCCGCGGCAACCAACTCGGGCATGACGACGGCGATGGCATGGGGCGCCAGGCCTCGTCTGTTATCGACACGCAACGCACCGGGTGCCAGCAATTCGACGCTCGGTTTCGCGTCACCGACGATCTTGCCGCTGGTCAATGATGCGCAATAGCCGGGAACGCGAAATAGACCGTGCGACGCACAGCCGTCACGCTCCGCCATGGTTACCGTGCCGGCGACGGCGGCGGCGTTGGCGGCGTCGGCACCGGCAGCCATCAGGCAGCGCGTCGCTAGATCGCGGACCTCGTCGAGCGTGAGAGTTACAGCCATGGTGTCGTCCTCGGGATTTCGGCGGCATTGATTCAATCGGTTGGACACGTCATGTATCGGAAGCAGCACGGCGACGGCAAGGAGCATTCCATGAATACCCCCGCGAACACCCCCCAGGCGGCTATCCTCGACGAGACCTCGACCCAGCATCTGGCGATCGAATACATCGCCAATGAAGGGTTGACCGCCGCTGGCTTGGGCGCGGCGTGGGATAGCACCCACGATATGGCCATCGAGCGCGGTTTTCGCATGATGTTGGCGTTTGGCGCGGATTTTTGGCGCCGGTCATCACCAGCGGCGACGCCCCCGAATCTGGCAGCTTTCGATGCCATCGGCGCGGCCCCAGCAAGCGGCGGCGACGTTTTTTTATGGCTGCACGGTACGCGGCCCGACGATCTGTTGGACGCCGCGTTGAATTTCCATACTGGCGTCACCGGCAAGCTTTCTCGGATCGCGGAGACTCCCGGCTTCATCCGCCATGAGAAGCGCGATCTCACCGGTTTCGTCGACGGGACCGCCAATCCCAAGGATGATGCCCGCAAGGACGTCGCTCTGGTACCGCCGGGCCAACCGGGTGGCGGCGGATCCTTCGTCTTTTCCCAACGCTGGGTTCACGACCTGATGGCATTCAATGCGCTGCCGGTGGAAGAGCAGGAACGGGTGATCGGCCGCACCAAGGTCGATTCCATCGAGTTGGAAGGCGACGCCATGCCAGCCGATTCGCATGTCAGCCGTACTGACGTGAAGATCGACGGCGTGGCGCAGAAAATCTACCGCCGCAGCTTTCCCTACGGCGGGGTCGCTGAACATGGCCTGTATTTCCTTGCCTTCGCCTGTGATCCGGCGCGTATCACGGTGCAGTTGGAGCGCATGTATGGCACCACCGGTGACGGGCTGCATGACCGGATTATCGACTATTCACGCGCGGTTTCCGGCGCCTTCTGGTTCGCGCCTTCGGTCGAGGATCGGAATGCCGCGTTAGGGCTTTAGGCGGCCATTCGACGCACCTTTTCTTTGCCATCGGACGGATGAGCGATTATCACTACGCGGCCCCGCGCGGGGCACTGTGATCATCGGAGAACGAGGCATGCCATGACTGGCGGGGCCAAGACCCTGGATGACGTGCGACGCGAGATCGACGCCATCGATACCGAACTGCATGACCTACTGATGCGGCGCACCCACGTGGTCGAGGAAGTGCGTCGCATCAAGGCCGGTCAGGCGGTGAAGATTCGCCCGGCCCGCGAAGCGGAAATCGCTTATCGCCTGATGCAGCGTCACTCTGGCGCGTTTCCCCGGCGCGAACTGCTGCGCATTTGGCGCGAGATTATCGTCGCCACGCTGAGCTTCGAAGGACCCTTCTCGGTCGCCGTGCTTGAGGACGAGCGCCGGCCCGGCCTGTGGGATCTCGCCCGTGACCAGTACGGCAGCCACGTACCGCTGACGGCCCACCCGTCGCGGCGCAGCGTCGTCGACGCGGTGCGGCGCCAGGAATCAACAGTTGCCGTCCTGCCATGGCCGGAAGATCGCGATAACGCCGAGCCGTGGTGGCGCTACCTGTTATCCGAAGCTGATGACGCGCCACGCGTCATCGCGCGATTGCCCTTCGCCGGCCTGCCGAACGGCCGTGGCGACGATCTCGACGCCTTGGTCATCTGCCCAGTAGCGCAGGAAGCGACCGGCCGCGACCGGTCGTTCATCGCCATCGAAAGCCAGGACGATATTGGCTTCAAGGCCATTGATGCCGCCTGCGCAGACGCCGGTATCATCACCACCTTTCATCAGGTCTGGAACGACCCCAATCGACCGGTATCCTGGGTGACGTTGATTGAAGCCGAGGGCTTCGTCGACCCGGCTGGCCGGCAATACGCGCGCCTCGTCGACGGCCTCGGCCGACGGGTGGCGCGGCTGCTTCACCTAGGTGGTTACGCGGAACCGCTGACCACCGCGGAACTTGACGGCGAGGAGCCGTCCTCATGACCAGTCCGGCTCCCCAGCCAGGCATCCTTGATATTGCCGCTTACGTGGGCGGCGAGTCCGCCGTCGCGGGCGCCGATAAGGTCATCAAGCTCAGCTCCAACGAGGGCGCGTTGGGACCTGGCGAGGCCGCGCAAGCGGCCTTCGCAGCCATCGCGGCCGATCTGCATCGCTATCCGGACGGAAGTGCCACCGCCCTGCGCGACGCCATTGCCGAGGCACACGGGGTCGATGCCGCGCGCGTCGTCTGCGGCGCCGGCTCCGACGAAATCATTAGCCTGCTCTGCCAGGCCTATGCCGGCCCGGGCGACGAAGTGCTGCATTCGGCGCACGGCTTCCTGATGTACGCCATCTCCGCCAAGGCGGCGGGCGCGACCCCGGTTTCAGCCCCGGAAACCGATCTGACCGCCGACGTGGACGCCTTGCTGGCGCGGGTCAGCGACCGTACGCGCCTATTATTCCTGGCGAATCCAAACAATCCCACGGGAACCCTCGTCGCCCCGGCGGAACTGCATCGGCTGCGCGCCGATCTGCGTGACGACATCCTGCTGGTCGTCGATGCCGCCTACGCGGAATTTCTTGAACCCGATGCCGACTACGAATCCGGCCAGGCCATGGTCGATGCCGGCGACAACGTGGTGATGACGCGGACGTTCTCGAAAATTTACGGCCTTGGCGGCCTGCGTCTGGGTTGGGGTTACTGCCCGCCCGCGGTGGCCGACGTGCTAAACCGGGTGCGCGGCCCGTTCAATGTCGGCGCGGCGGCACTCGCCGCCGGGGTGGCCGCGGTTGGTGACGCGGCCTTCATCAAGAAGTCCCGTGACCACAATACCCGCTGGCGCGAATGGACGCGCGATCGGCTGCTTGCCCTCGGCCTCAATATCCCGCCGAGCGCCGGTAACTTCCTGCTGGTCTGCTTCGGCGGCATCAAGGGCCGCGACGCGGAAGCCGCCGATGGATTTCTGAAGCAACGGGGCATTATCGTCCGCGGCATGGCCGGTTACGGCCTGCCCGATTGCCTACGTATATCGATCGGCCTGGAAGACGAAATGCGCGCCGTGGTTGACGCGCTCGGCGCCTTCATGGGCCGAAACGAGGACGCAGGCGCGTGAGTGACGCCGCCCCATTGTTCCGCCGTCTGACCCTGATCGGCATCGGTCTCATCGGCTCGTCGCTGGCCCGCGTCGTTCGCCGCGAAGGCCTGGCCGGCAAAATCGTCATCACCACGCGCAGTAGCGATACCTTGGAAAAGGCCCGAGAACTTGACCTCGGTGATGCCTACACCCTCGACGCGGCCGAGGCCGTCGACGGCGCCGATATCGTCGTCCTGTGCACGCCGCTTGGTACTTATCGCGCGATCGCCGAGACCATCGCGCCAGCGCTCGCCGATGGCGCCATTGTCACTGATGTCGGTTCGGTCAAATCATGTTTTCTGCGCGACGTCTTGCCGGCGTTGCCCGACCACGCGCGACCAGTCGCCGGCCATCCCATTGCCGGCACCGAACATTCCGGCCCCGAAAGCGGCTTCGCCGATTTGTTCAAGGGTCGCTGGGCCATCGTCACGCCGACCGTCGACAGCGACCAGGATGCCGTCGATGCCGTCGCCGAAATGTGGCGCCGCGCCGGCAGCGACGTGGAGTTCATGGAAGCCGGCCATCACGATCAAGTGCTAGCCATTACCTCCCACCTGCCGCACCTGATCGCCTATACCATCGTCGGTACGGCAACCGATCTGGAAGATGAGATCAAGGGCGAGGTCATTCGCTTCTCGGCGTCCGGTTTCCGCGATTTCACCCGCATCGCCGCTTCCGACCCGGTGATGTGGCGCGACGTCTTCATGGCCAACAAGGACGCGGTGCTGGATATCCTCAGCCGCTTCGACGAGGACCTGACTGCGCTTAAGCGGGCCGTCCGCAAGGGCGACGGCCAGGCGCTGGAAGATCACTTCACCCGCACCCGCGCCATCCGCCGCGGCATCATCGACGCCAAGCAGGATTAACGCGCCACCGGAGGCCACGCCATGGACGCCGTCATCGACAGTTTCCTCACCGGGTTCCCTATCCTCTTGCTGCATTCTTCACTGACCATCGCCATGCTCGTCGTCGGCGTGCTGGTTTATGTCTGGATCACACCGTGGGATGAGTTAGCGTTGATTCGCGGCGGCAACACGGCGGCGGCGGTGTCGCTGGGCGGCGCCATCGTCGGGCTCGCCATACCGTTAGCCTTCGCCATGGCGGCCAGCATCAGCGTCTGGGACATTCTGATCTGGGGGCCAGTAACGCTGGTGCTCCAGGTCATCGCCTACCGCATCGCCGATCTGGTGCTGAAGGACCTGCCAGCGCGTATTGATGCCGGTGAGATGGGCGCCGCCGTGCTGATGGTATCGATCAAACTCGCCGCCGCCGCCATCAACGCCGCCGCCGTTTCCGGATAAGCAATCCGGGAGGAACAGCGCCATGCGCCGCATTGATTGGGTCATGGTCCTGCTGTTGGCCTTCGGCGCGCTTGCCGGACCGCTGCTGCGCGGCCCAACGCCGCTGCCGGAAAATGCCAACCCGCGCCGCCCGGCGCCGCATCTGTTCGAGGATACAGACAAGGACAAACCCTGGGCCGCGCAGACCGCGGGCTGGCTCAGGGAAGGGCCCGCGGCCAAGCGCAACGACGTGGGCGACGGTGCGCGCATCGCCCGCGAAAGTCTCGTGGACATTCCCTTTAAGCGATCGAGCGGCACAGGCACGGCCTTCGCCGTGGCCAAGGACGGGGTGTGGCTGACGGCGCGCCATGTGGTCGATGGCTGCGACGAAGTCGGCATCCTGACCGGTCCCAGAAAGGGCATTCGGGTGCAACGCCGGTTCGTCCACCCGCGCGCCGACGTAGCCGTCCTGATGACCGCCAACGCACCGACGCCGCTGCCGCTGGCCGCCAGTGCGCGGGGCACGCGGGACGGCTTTCATGTCGGGTTTCCCAAGGGGGCGCCTGGCGCGCTGTTCGGCCGCCGGTTGGGCGAGACACGATTGCGCTCGAAGGGTCGCTACAGCACCTCGGAACGGGCCGCCGTGTGGAGCGAACGTTCTCGCATTCCAGCGCGCTTCGATTCATTGGGTGGCATGTCGGGCGGGCCGGTGTTCGCCGGCGATGGCCACGTCATCGGTGTCGTGCTGGCGGAATCACCGCGACGGGGCCGCACCTTCTCCGCCCTGCCGGATACCATTGCCGAGGCTTTGAGCGTGGCGGGACGCGACTTTCCGCCGGCGACGGATGGCGACACCAGGGCCGCCGCCGATCTCTCCGCCGGCGATTATCCGCTGGGCGCGCGCCGGCTAATCACTGATCTACGCGTTGCCAAGGTCGTCTGCAGGGCCAAGTAGTATCAGAGCGCTTTTGGTCGCCGCGCCCAGGCGTTGGACCACTTATCAGCCATAACGTCGTCGAAGACGGTGGCGCGGCCCGCGGGCACCGTCTGCCAATCCCCCGCCGCGATTTGCGCGTCGAGTTGAACGGCGCTCCAACCCGTGTAACCGAAGGCGACCATCAGGTTTTCCGAAAGCGGCCGTCGCGCATGCCCGGCGTCGCCGTCAGCAACAGGCCGACCAAATTCTGGCCCTTGGGCGGTTTGCGCTCGGCGGCGGCGCCAGCGAACGGCAACAACGCCGTCGCTACAAGCCCGAGCGCAACGGCTCGACGTGTCGCACGCGTCCTCACAGGGGCACGCCGACACTGTCGGAAAGCCGCCGCCATTTGCTAGACGCATCATCGTCAAAAAGGATCATCGGATCCGCTGGAACGACAAGCCAATCACCGCGTGCCAATTCGCTATCCAACTGCCCCGCCGCCCATCCGGCGTAGCCCAAGATCATCATCATGTGTGCCGGTCCAGCGCCCTGTGCCACGTCCCGCAGCACTTTGACGTCCCGCGTCATGACGGCGATGTCGATGAGAACCTTGGTCGCCGGGCCCTGATAATCCGTCGAATGAATGATGAAGATGGCGCCCCGGTCGACCGGTCCCCCGTAATGCAGGCGAATGCTGGGGTCAGCCGGCGGGTCCTCGCCGGTTTCGCTATCGGCCGGAATCTCGATTTCCAAACCCTTCAGCAACGGCATCAATGGCCCTTCGCCGAGGGCCTTGTTGACGATCAGTCCAAAGGCGCCTCCGGCATCATGATCGAAGACCAAGACGACGCTTTCGGCGAACCGTGGGTCGCGTAAACCCGGCGCCGCGACCAGAAACTTGCCCGTGGTGAACCGCTGATCGGCGGCGGCGAGATCCGTCGCCACCATCACCACGAACGCGAGAGCGATGAATAATCGGCTCATGGACCGATTATAGCAGGGCAAGGCCGGCAAGCCCAAAACCGTAACGGCAGACCTACCAACGTATCGTTGGAACCCGACCGACGGAGAGCGGCCCGATAAAGATTTTCTGTTCTTGCACGGTAATCGGCGCGGTGATTTCACGCCGACCACCATCCGCAGGCACTTTAGCCAGCGCGCCCAGAACCAGCTTCGCCGCCGTCGCCGTACCGCGTCGGATGACGTTCGCGGCCGTCAGTTTGTCGACCGCATCGTTGAAGCCGCGAATGCGCGCGGTGAACGCGGCGAGCGGCTGCAGATCGGCGTCGAGGGCGATCGTGCCGTCGGCCTCCAACTCGAGGGAGCCGGATTCGAGGACCAATTCCTCGACCTCGAGGATGCCGCCATCATCCCGCCACGCGGCCAATGCCGATGCACGTTCACCACCGCCGATCCTACCCAGCAAACGAAGCCGAACCGCCGCCGTGTCGACGGTGCGACCGAGCGGCGTCGCCAAGGCTTCCGCCAACGTCAGGTCGATGATATCCAACTCGGCGGCCAGCGTCGGCGCCGGTCGCTCTTTCGAAACATCACTGGACCCGGCCGGTGCGGACGCGGGTGACGGCTCGCGCAGAGTCAGGATGAGTCTCTGTAATGTGGATACGCCGTCGTTCTTGATCTCCCGTACCCGGGCATCCTCAATAGTGACCTCGGCGTGACGCAGGCGGCCGCCAGCAACGATGACCAGACCACGCGCTTGACGAAGCCGGGCGCTCAACTCGATGGTTTTGCCGTCCGCGATGATGCTGCCGTCATGGTGACCGGGCGCCGACACCACCCATTCGCCCGGTCGCCACGGCCAGGCTTCGCCGGTCACCGAGGGCCCGGCCCAGGACCAACGCCCCGGCCGCGCCAGCCGGGGCAACGAAATGGTCGCCGTCAGGGCGAAGGGGAAACCGTCGACAATGATGGAATCGAAGGTGGCGTCCCAGCCGTCGTCCCGGCGTTCGCTGAACCAGTCGTGAATGCCCGTTTCGATGCCGCTCGCCAGTTGCTGCCAGTAAACGGAATAGGCCAATCCCAAAGCTAGCCCGATTCCGCCCAGGCCCATCAGCAGGCCGCGCAGCGGTCTGCTTAAGCGGGTGGGCCGAAGTTGGTAATCGGGCGTCTGCTCCGGATTAGGTGGCGTTCGTGGTTCGCTCATTGCTTCCGCAATCATTCGGGGACCCCGCTTATAGTCCGTTGCGAGCCGGTTGCGAAGGATTTACGGTCGCCGACCTGTGCAAGCCGGAGCATTCATGAACGACGCCACGACGCCGCCACTGCCCGCGCCCGCCAATACGCCCGGTGGCACGCCGGATGTCATTGCGGCTATCCCGGAGGCTCCGTCGATCCTGTGGCTCTGGATCATGCCGATCTTTCTTGTGCTGCTTTGGAGCACCGGCTTTCCCGCCGCCAAGTTGGGCCTGCCGCACGCCGAGCCCTTTACCTTCCTAATGTGGCGCTATGCCATAACGGCGGTGATTTTTCTGGTGCTCGCCGGCGCCCTGAAGGCACGCTGGCCGACGCGGCGACAGGACATCGCACGCACGGCGGTGGGCGGCGTGGTGCTGTTGGTCGGACACATGGGCGGTGTCTTCTGGGCCATCGACGCCGGCGTCAATTCCGGCGTCGTCGCCATCATTATCGGCGCCCACCCGGTGCTGACCGCGATCGTCGCCGGCCCCTACCTTGGCGAGCGGGTGGCGGCGCGGCAATGGCTCGGGTTCGCGCTCGGCGTCGCCGGCACGATCTTGGTGGTTTCCGACAAGGTGGCGTTGGCCATCGGTGGTTTTTCCGGCGCCGCCGGCTGCGCGGTGGCGCTGTTTGCTATCTCGTTCAATATGCTGCTGCAGAAACGACATGGCGCGGCCGGCGACCTGATGGCATCGAACGCCATCCAGACGACAGCCGCCGCCGCGGTCGCCGGCGTGCTGGCGCTATCACTGGAAACCATGGCGGTGGATTGGGTGCCGCAATTTCTGATCGCCATCGGCTGGAACGTGCTGGCGTTATCGGTGGGGGCGCTGACGCTGCTCTACGTGATGATCCGCAAGGGCGCCGCGTCACGACTGGCGGCGTTCTTTTTCCTGGTAGCGCCGGCGGCGGCGTTGGAAGGCTACGTGATGTTCGATGAGCGCCTGACCGCCGCCGCCTTCATCGGCATGGCGGTCACGGCGGCCGGGGTTTTTCTCGTTACCGCCCAGGGCAAGCGCGCCTGATGCCGGCGACGGACCCGGCACGCGAGATGATCGCCGCTCCGGACCATGACTTCTGGGTATTCGGCTACGGCTCGCTGATGTGGCGGCCGAATTTTCCGCACGCGGAACAGCGGCCGGCGCGCATCTGGGGCTACCATAGGGCGCTCTGTATCTATTCGGTGGAATACCGCGGCACCTATGAGCGCCCCGGCCTTGTGCTTGGGCTCGATCGTGGCGGGTCGTGCCATGGCATCGCCTTTCGGGTGCGGCAACGCGACGGCAAACGGGTGATGGGCTATCTGTATGAACGCGAGATGGTGACCCGGGTCTATCGGCCGCGTTGGCTGGCCTGTGACCTGCTGGCCGATACCAACCATGGCGACGAGCGCATCAAGGCCTATACCTTCGTCGCCGACCCGGCACACGACCAACACGTCGGCGCGCTCAGTGACGAAGAGGCCGTCACCCTGATCCGCCAGGGCTGCGGCAAGGCCGGCGAGTGTCTGGAGTATCTCGAGAATACCCTCTGCCACCTCAACGAACTCGGCATCCGCGACCGCGCCCTGGCACGGATCGTTCGCAAGGCCGGCGGAACGACGAGACGATGACGGACGACGAGACGCAAGCCGTCAAGGACGCCGCCCGCCTGATCGGCGCGGCAACGCAGGCGCAACGCCGGGAAACCGCCACCGCCATGGCCGATGCGACGCCCGCCGATATTCTGCAGCTTGCCCGTAGCGCCCTCGCCCGCGCCGAGGATACCATCGCCCAGGTCGTCGAACGGGTACCGCCGCCACAACCAATTGCCTGCGCCGCCAACTGCCCGTGGTGCTGCCACGTGCGGCTGACCGCCTCGCCGCCGGAAGTGCTGCTGGTATTGGATTTCATCCGCACAACGTTCAGCGATGACCAAAAATCCGCGCTTAAACGCAAGATCGCCAATGTCGATGCCTTCACCCGCGGCCGCGACGGCGACGCGCGGGCGAGGATGCGCCTGCCCTGCCCACTGCTGAAGGACGGCTCGTGCTCCGTCCACGCCGTGCGGCCGCTGTCGTGCCGTGCCGTGGTCTCGGTCGACGTTAGCGCCTGCCGCCGCGCCTATGACAGCCGCATGGAACAACCGGTGCCGCAGCACGAGATGCAACTCAATGCCGCCAACGGCGTCGGCTATGGCCTGCACGCCGGACTGGCGGATGCCGGGTTCGACATCGAGGACGTGGAGATGAACGCGGCCCTCGCCATCGGCCTCGAAGACGACACGCTGGCGGCGCGCTGGCTTGGCGGCGCGCCGGTGTTCGCGCCGGCGACGGCGGTCACCGCGTCCGACTAGGGTGAAACGGTGGCGCCGTGCTAGGATGCGGACGAGGAAACGCCATGGTCATTTACCGTGAATGCCCGCGCTGCGGTGGCGACGTCGAGTTGGCGCGCAACGCCATGACCGACGCCGTCTGGCGCACCTACACCTGTGACGCCTGCAACTGGTCGACCGACGTCAAGCAAAGCACTGCCCCTTCACGACTAACACCCGACAATCAGCAAGCCTGGGACAGCGAGCTGGCGGCGCCCGATCCGGCGCGCCGACGCCAGACCCGCCAGGCCATCGTCATCGTGCTCGGGCTGTTCGCCGCCTATATGCTATACCGCGTCATCCGATGACGGCCGGCACCTGAGCCCGGCTAGCCGCCGGTCGCCATCCCCTTGGCCACGTGGGCGCGGAAGCGCACACGGCATTCGTCACCGTGCATATTGCGCTTGAAGCGGGCCGGGTCGCTCGGCTTGACGCGCAGAATGACCACCCGGGTGCCGTTGGCGGGGCCGTGCAGCAGGTCGCGGCCGGTCGCCAGATCGGCCTTGGTATTGACGGTCATGGCGCTGGCGATACCGGCGGCGCGGGCCATCGCTTCCAGATCGGCGCCGAGGCTGGTGTGCGCCTTCTGATAGCCGGTTTCGCCGTTGTGGCCGTTGTCGACGCAGACGATGGAAAGATTGGGCGGGTTATGAACGGCGATGGTGGCGAGGCAGCCGATATTCATCAGCAGTTCGCCATCGCCGGTGACCACCACCACCTTGCGGTCCGGCCGCGCCATGGCGAGACCGAAGCCGATCATCGAGGCCGAGCCCATGGCGCCGGCTTGGGTGAACAGGTAATCCGCGTCGCCGGTCAGCGCCGCCATGTCCTTCGCCGCGCCGGCGAGCCCGGTGACGATCAGCAGATCATCGTGCGTCGGAAACAACGCCGGCACCGCCTGCTTGCGGTCGAGCACGCGGGGCGCGCGGGCGGGGAAATTGCTGTTGGATCTTGCCATGATCAGAACGCCTTCGCGCCAATAAATTTCTGCGTCAGCAGCACGGCCACCGGGCGGCCGCCCTTGAAGGCCATGCCGATGCCGGCCTCGACGGCGTCGCGGATCTCGGCCTCGCTGTCGACCCTCAGGTTGACGAAATCCATGGCCGCCAGAATACCATCGACGGCGCCGCCCATGGCCATCTGCCAGGGATTCTGTTCGCCATAATCGCCGCGCATGGAAACCAGCATCAGGATCGGAAAACGCGCCCCCTTCATCAGCGAGAAGAAATTGACGCAGTTGCCGAGCCCGGATGACTGCATCATCAGCACCGCGCGACCATGGCCGAGATCGGCGCCGGCGCACAGCGCCACCCCTTCCTCCTCGGTGGTCAACGGCACCGCGTGGACATCCGGATCGGCCAGGGCGCGGTCGATCATGGTGCGGTGGCCGGCGTCGGGCACATAGGCGAACTGGGTCACCCCGGCCGCCTTCAGCATGTCGAAGATATCGTCGGCCCAGGGCTGCGCCTTGCTGCCCGGTTTTCCTTTGACGATCTTGCTCTTCACCGCCTTCTTGCGCGGTTTCGCCTTGGGCTTGTTATTGCTGGCGGGCACGCCGGCCTCCCTTTTTGTATACAATCTGGCGCCATCCTAGCGCGCGGCGCCGGGATGTCCATGACTGTCCATGGAACGGAGCGGATCGCGGAATAGGCCCCGCCTGTGATCCACATCATAGCGCGATGGTAACGCGGGACCCATGTTGCTATCCACGGCCGTTACCGGGCCCCGGAAACCCGAGCAGTCCGGCGCGGCGCAAGAAAAACAAACGTATACGGAGTTCCCCGCATGGACGGCGCAAACGATCGCGTCTAAGCTTAAATCCTAGGGGAAGAAATCCGACGCTCTCTTGGCTGATAGGGACATAGCAACCATGGATTATACATTGGAATGCGCTAATCGAAGACTGACGGTGCACGCCGCCGGCGTCGTCAACGCCAAAGACGTGACCACGATCAACGAAATACTCGCGACCCTCGCCCACGTGGCACCGCCGCACGAGGTCGTGCTGGAATGCCAGCAAGTTACCAATGTCGATGCCAATGGCCTCAACATGCTGATGGACGTGGTGCACCAGATCCCCGCCCTCGGCCATGAGCTCTACCTCTCCAACGCGCCGTGGCTGGAACGCGTCCTCGCCTCCCTCGACCCGGAAGTCGAACTGTCGCAGGTCTCGTAAGCCAACCTCCCGAGACGCCGACGGAGACCCCGCCGACACCGCCACGCCACAATACGCGCCGACACGCCACGTCCCGAAAATGCTGACCCCATCACAGTTCGCAACACGGTTTTCATCACTTGAAAGCCGCTTCGAAGGCGTTATCTACCCGATGTAAACAGGCTAACCCACTGATCGGAAACGAAACACGCCTGAATCGCCGCGAAAATGTCATCATTTGTCATCATTTGTAGTCATTTCACCACCCGACGCGGTGTCAGACCAGGCGCCGCCCGATCATATTTCCGGATCGACACCGCCCACCGGCGACGCCTCCGGAACCTTATTCACAATGCAAACAGCGGCGTCCCAAAACGGGAACCGTAATGATATGGGTTGTCGCCCGCGCGGTCGCAAGGGTTGTACTGAAAAATTTCTCCGCCGACGCCGGAGCGGACGTGCGCGGAGAGATTTCGCCCTATGCCGCCGCCTGACGGGCCCCGTCGCGCATGACGCCGGCAACAAGACCGTAGGCAGCGGTCCACGCCTCGGCCACGGCCTCGTTCCAGGCGTCGCCGAGACCGCGTTCGAGGGTCCACAGCAACGCCGCGCCGACGATATCATAGTGCGCGTCCTCGACGCCGTAACCGACATGGCGGCGCCCCAGATCGGCCAGCACGGGGATAAGCCGGTCGGGCGTGTCCAATCCGGCCACGGCGGCGGCGAGCGCGGCCAGCAGCTTGCGCCGCTGCGCGGCCGCGTCGGTGGTCGCGAACAGCGGCTCGACCTCGGGCGCGATGGCGAACAGGCGGCCATAGAACAACCGCGCGGCGGCATCGCCATCGGGCACGATCAGCGCCCAGGTGCGGCGCACGATATCTTTCTGGTCGGGAGTCATGGTTCGGTTTTCCTTTCGTTGGGGCCGGTTATGAGGGGGCGGTCAATCGGCGCCGTGCGGCGCCAGGGGTGACAATGCGGGGCCGCGGCGGCGGGCGCGGCGAAACAGGGCGGTGATACCGACGTGCATCGCCCGTGCCTGCTCGACCCGGGCCCGCGCGGCGACGCGCCGCACCAGCGCCGAGTACTCGCTGGCACTCAGCGCGCCGACATCGATGGCGGAAAAATCAATGTCATCTTCATGCATGGTGCTCTCCATCGGTTGTGTCCGTCGGCCGCGATTGGGGCGACGACCGGACACTAGCGATGGACAAACATCATGAAAAATGAATAATAATGATATTATTAATCTTTAATTCGGATATATATCGGATCATGGATCTCGCCGAACTGCGCATCTTCAAGGCCGTGGTCGAGGAAGGCGGCATCACCCGCGCCGCCGAGCGGCTGCACCGGGTGCAATCCAACGTCACCACGCGCATCAAACAGTTGGAGGACGACCTGGGCGTCCAACTGTTCCTGCGCGAGGGCAAGCGCCTGCACCTGTCGCCGGCCGGGCGCACGCTGCTGCCCTACGCCGAACGGCTGCTTGACCTGGCCGAAGACGCCCGCGCCTCGGTGCTGGACGCGGCGCCGCGCGGCGTATTCCGCTTGGGCGCGATGGAAAGCACGGCGGCGGTGCGGCTGCCGGGGCCGCTCGCCGACTACCACGGCCGCTACCCCGAGGTGACCATCGAGCTGCGCACCGGCAACCCGGGTCAACTGGCCGCGCTGATCCTCGCCGGCGACCTGGACGCCGCCCTTGTCGCCGAGCCGATCGCCGACGGCCCGTTCGACAAGGCCGCCGCCTTCACCGAGGAACTGGTCATCGTCGCGCCCAAGGACCACGGCAAGATCGACGGCCGCCATGCCCCGCCGAAGACGGCGCTCGCCTTCGAGCCCGGCTGCCCGCACCGCAAACGCCTGGAGGATTGGTATGCCGCCCACGACGCCCTACCCGAACGCATCATCGAGATGTCGTCCTACCACACCATGCTGAGCTGCGCCGTCGCCGGCATGGGCGTCTCGCTGCTGCCGAAAAGCGTGCTCGCCACCTTCCCCGACGCCGACAAGCTCAACCTGCACCCGCTGCCCAAGGACCGCCGCACCGCCGAAACGGTGCTCATCTGGCGCAAGGGCGCGGACTCGCCGCTGGTGGCGGCGTTACGGGCGCTCCTAACGGAACCCGCCACGGGGACATAGGACGTTCGGATCGTCTGCCTGCCGCACGGTCGGCCCGACATCGAACCGGCGTTGCCAGGAGATGAGCTCGGGCACCCGTACATCTCATGGCGCGAAGCGCCCTCATTTTTTCTCCGTGTCTTCTGTGGCCCCTCTATGCTCTCCGTGTCCCCCTTCCCAAGACCCGCCAGGCCCTTCGCACCATTTATCGTCGCAACGTTAAGCAACATGTAATTTTTTATTTCGGCTCAAAATTAGGTGCTTAGGGACAAGCAATCTGGCCATGCCCGTGAGGTCTGCTTCGTGGCGCAAGGCAGTCGTAAACTGGCGTGGACTTATTCTTCTGAGTATAGCCAGAAGCGATCATTCGCTCAACAAAAGTGACCACGAATCCAGGGGTGGAGACAGCAACCGAACGCAAACGAAGCAGGCCAAATCTCCCGGCTAAATCAAACGAACGGCGGAACGGGACCTCAATGTCCCAGAGGTCCTGATGCACCGCTTCCGCCACGTGGACGTACCCCCGTATCGTTGCCAGAGGCGGGATCAAGGCCGGCGATGAGATCGTCGTCGGCTGGCGATTCGGCGGCGTCCGTTTCAATATTGCGCCGCCACCGTGGGCCCAGCGGCGATCAGAACCCGGAAATGAGAATCAGGGTCAGGACACCCAGCGACCAGACGGACCAGGCGAGACCGCGCCTGACTTCACCGTTGGCTGTCGCCAAAACCTGCAACCGCATGAGGCCCCAACCTATGCCCCAGGCGATCAACCATCCGACGAAAAGTGCTGCGGGCAAGCCATGAGGGTGGCCGGAGAGGGTAACGACTTGGTTCAAGCCAGTCGCAAAGAACAGAAATGTGACGACGATGCAGAGCGCCAAGACGCCCAGTCCCCTGGGTATGGCGCCGGATGGCCTTCCTGGTTGCTATCATCCTGCATCTCAACTTCATGTAATATTAGCCAATATGCCTGGATCGCGCCTCAATGGTCAGGTGCATAGCCGCAATGGGTCAAGCTCGGCCCTCGGGAGTGCCGTGGCGGATTGACCGCTTTGCACCGACAACCGGAAGCTCAGACAACGCGCGCCAACGATAGGGTTTAGGCTTAATTAAAGATCGGCATTATTCCGAAGATCGAACGTCGATCCGCCTCACCCACACTTCGAATACCCGCAACTCGGGCACGTATCGCAGCCTTCCTGCCTGATCAGCGTCGGTTGGGCACATTTGGGGCATTGGCGGAAGGGGGTGGTGGAGCGGGTCGATTGATCATCCGTGTCATCGCCGCCGCCGGTCGCCGGCGCGTGGGCGCCGAGCGCCACGACCTGGCGTTCCTGGGTGTCCTCGGCGTTTTCGCCGGGGCGCTTCAAGAAGCCGATGGCGAACATGTGCTGTTCGATGATGCCGCCGATGGCGGCGAGCAATGACGGCACGTAACGGCCGCCCATCCATTGCCCGCCGCGCGGGTCGAACACCGCCTTCAGTTCCTCGACCACGAAGGAGACATCGCCGCCGCGGCGGAGCACGGCGGAGATCATGCGCGTCAGCGCCACCGTCCAGGCGAAGTGGTCCATGTTCTTGGAATTGATGAAGACCTCGAACGGACGACGGCGGCCGTCCTGCACAATATCGTTGAGGGTGATGTAGATGGCGTGGTCGCTGTCCGGCCAGCGCACCTTGTAGGTTTCGCCGGGCAGCGCTTCCGGCCGGTCCAGCGGGCGGGTCATGTGCACGATGGCGCCGGAATCGCCGGCGTCGAGCGCGCGCGTCGTCGCCGCCGGCGCCTGCAGCGGCAGTTCCGGCTCGTCGGTGTTGGCGCCGGTCTTTTTCACTTCCAGCACGGCGCCGGTAACGTCGTTGGGGCGGTAGGTGGTGCAGCCCTTGCAGTCCAGTTCATAGGCGCGGCGGTAGATGTCCTTGAAGTCCTCGAAGGCAATACTTTCCGGCACGTTGATGGTCTTGGAAATGGAACTGTCGATGTATTTCTGCACCGCCGCCTGCATCACCAGATGGTCGTTCGGGGTCAGCGATTGGGCGTCGACGAAGGCGTCCGGCAGGGGTGCCGTGTCGCCATGCAGGCGGCGATAGAGCCGGTAGGCGTAATCGGAGACTTCCTCTTCCCGCCGGGAGCCGTCGGGCATCAGGACACGCCGGGTGTAGTTGAAGCTGAACACCGGTTCCAGCCCCGACGACACGTTGTCGGCGAACAGCGAAATGGTGCCGGTCGGCGCCACCGAGGTCAGCAGGGCATTGCGGATGCCGTGTTGGCGGATGGCGTCCTGGACATCGAGATCGAGGCTCTGGATGGTTTCGCCGGCGAGATAGGCGTCCCGGTCATAGAGCGGAAACGCGCCCTTCTCCCGCGCGAGCTCGACCGACGCCAGATATGCGTGGCGGCGCAACAGCATCATCCAACGTTCGGTCAGTTCCACCGCGCGGGCCGAGCCATAGCGCGCGCCGCACATGATCAAGGCATCGCCGAGGCCGGTGATGCCGAGACCGATGCGGCGCTTGGCCCGCGCCTCGTGCGCCTGCGCTTCCAGCGGGAAGCCGGACACATCGACCACGTTGTCCATCATGCGGACGGCGGTGGCCGTAATTTCGGCCAGCGCCGCCTCGTCCACCCGCGCGCCATCGGTGAACGGCTCGTCGACCAGCCGCGCCAGATTGACCGAACCCAACAGACAGGCGCCATAGGGCGGCAACGGCTGTTCGCCGCAGGGGTTGGTGGCGTGGATGGTTTCGCAGTAATTCAGGTTGTTGCGGCGGTTGATGCGGTCGATGAAGATGACGCCCGGTTCGGCATAGGCGTAGGTGGCGCGCATGATCTTGTCCCACAGATCGCGCGCCTGCACGCTGCGATAGGTGGTGCCGCCGAAGCTCAATTCCCACGCCGCGTCTTCCGTGACCGCCTGCATGAAGGCGTCGGTGACCAGCACCGACAGATTGAACATGCGCAGCCGGCCGGGTTCCTGCTTGGCGTCGATGAAGGCCTCGATATCCGGATGGTCGCAGCGCATGGTCGCCATCATGGCGCCGCGGCGCGATCCGGCCGACATGATGGTGCGGCACATGGCGTCCCACACATCCATGAAGGTGAGCGGACCCGAGGCATCCGAGCCGACGCTTTCGACCGGCGCGCCGCATGGCCTGAGGGTCGAAAAATCGTAGCCGATGCCGCCGCCCTGCTGCATGGTCAGCGCGGCTTCCTTGAGGTTTTCGAAGATCCCGGCCATGTCGTCGGGCACGTCGCCCATGACGAAGCAGTTGAACAGGGTGACCCGGCGCTCCGCCCCGGCGCCGGACAGGATGCGGCCAGCCGGCAGATAGCGGAAATCGGCCATGGCGTCGAAGAAGCGCTGTTCCCAAAGCGCCGCGTCGCCCTCGACACTGGCCAGCGCCTTGGCGACGCGGCGCCAGGTGTCGTCGATGGTCTTGTCGACCGGGTCGCCGGTCGGCGTCTTTAGGCGGTACTTCATGTCCCAGATCTGCTGCGACACGGACGCGATTTGCGCCATCGGGACTTCTCCTGCCGGGTGGCCCAAAGAGGCGGGCCGATTAAAGTATCTAAAGACGAAACGAGCGCCAGGGCGGCCCGCCGCGCATGGCGCGGAGCCGCCGATCGGCGCTTTTCCGAGTGCTCAACGCAAGGCCTTGAGTGTACGCAAAACAGGCCCCCGGGTCAATAATTGTTCCTGTTATGTTTACGCAGGTGCGCACACGATATGCCGCAAGCTGTCCACAGCCAGGATCGCGCCATAATTGTTTATTTTTAACGGATTACCGAGTTTTCCTCGGTATTCACCGCCAACGACCGAAAGTTATCCACAAGATTACCCCCAGCGTCGGCGCGATGCGCCGTGAAGGCTCAGCCCGGCGGCGCCGCGTCACGGGCGGCGATGATGCGGTCTTCCAGCTCGGCCAGGAAGGCCTCGCGCCGGAGACCCGGCGGGATCGGTTCGAGAAATCTGAGATTGATGGTGCCGGGCCGTTTGAGAAAGCTGCGGCGTGGCCAGTAGTGCCCGGAATCGAGCGCCACCGGGACCAGCGGCACGCCGTCCGGCAGCGCGCGATACACGGCGTAGACGCCGGGAAAATAGGCGATCCGCTGGCCCGGCGCGACGCGCGTGCCTTCGGGGAAAATGATGACCTGGCGGCCTTTCTTCACTCGGTCGACGCATTCGCGCACCATGCGTTTCAGTTCCGCGCCGCCGCCGTCCCGGTCGACGGTGATGGCCTCCGCTTTTTTCGCGTACCAGCCCCAGAACGGGATCGACATCAGTTCCTTCTTAAGCACGTACTGGGGGTCGGCGACGAGCGCATAGAAGACGAAGGTGTCCCACGCCGATTGATGGTTTGAGGCCACCACCGCGCCGGCCTGCGGCAGGTTCTCCAAGCCATGAAGCTTGAGATGGAGGCCGAGCACGACGCGGCAGTACCACAGCATCTGGCGCGCCCACAGCCGCATCCAGGCCTGCAGGACGCTGCGCGGAAGCGGCAAGGTCAGCACCATGAAAATCAGGTGGAACGACAACGTGGCGAAGAAGCAGACGTTGAACAGGGCGGAACGCAGGGCCGTCATGAGGCGTCCGCCTCGCCGACGCCGCGCAGCATGACCGCCAGCGATCGCACCGCGCGCTCCAACGCGATGCGCAGCCAGGCGCCGACGAATTTATGATACTCGGCGATGGTCAACCCGGTGGTACCGGGAAACGCCCACCAGCGGTCCTGCTTCACGTGCGGCGGAAACACCGGATGCGGCACGATGGCGCCGTCCGGCAGGGCGCGGCGGAATTCCAGCAGGCTGCGCGGCATGTGATAGGCGGCGGTCACCAGGCGCAGTGAACTGACGCCGTTCCGGACCATCCACACCGCCGTTTCGTCGGCGTTGCCGGCGGTATTGGCGGCGGTACCCAGGTGAACGCGGTTTTCCAACCCGAGCGGGTCCTCCTTGAAGGTATCCAGCAGGTGGCGCACCTCGATGCCCCTGTAGACCCCGGAAATGAATAGATTCGCCGCCTTGTCGTCGCGCAGCAGCCGAAAACCGGCATCGAGCCGACCACTGCCGCCCGTCAGCACGACGATGGCGTCGGTCTTCGTTTCGGGGTCGTCGACGCTGAGCGGGATGACGGCGGCGAAGCTGATCAGCCCGGTGGTCCAGATGATCGCCGCCAGCAGAGCAAGCACGGCGACGCCGCCGAGGCTGCGGTGGCGCCGGCGCGCTGGCTTCATCGGCCCGCTCCAGCGGTCGCGGCCATCAGGGCAGCCCAGCGAGGGTGCGCAACACCGTCAGCCGCGCCGTCGCCATGGCCAGACCGGCGACCGCGAACGGCAACGCGATGACCGCCAGCCAGTGCAGCACGCCGATGCTCAGTTGCGGCAGCACCGCCGTGCCCAGCGTCGTCGCCAGGTAGCCGATGCCGGCCAGCGCCGGCACCCCGAGAGCAAGGCCGATCAGTCCCCCCTTCAATCCCAGAATCAATGCCCGGCCGGCGAACTGACCGGCGATATAGCTGTCGCGCGCGCCGATTAGGTGCAACACCTCGATGGCCTCGCGGTGCACCGCCAGCCCGGTGCGCGTGGTGAACACCACGGTGCCGATGGTGGCCAGCGCGATGAACGCGAGAATGACGCCGGCCACCAGTTCCACCGTGCGGATCAACCGCAACAGCCGCTCCAGCCAGACCCGGTGGTCATCGACGCTGGCACCCGGCACGCGGACCCGCAAGCGACGTTCGAGGGCGCGCGCATCCAGATCGGCGCCGGCCAGCAGCTTGACGTCGATCAGCCGCGGCAACGGCAAGTCGGCGGCCTCGGTGGCGCCGCCGAGCCAGGGTTCCAACAGCTTCAGCAACTTGTCCTTGCCGAGCGCCTCGTAGCGTTCGATGCCGGGCGTGCCGGCGAGCAGGGCCAGCACGTCCTTCTGGTTTTCATCATCCCGCGCCGGATTATCGGTCGGCGCCAGTTGCACGGTGAGGGTGCCGCTGACGCCACGATCCCAGCGCTGCGCGGTGGCGCCAAGCACCAGCACCGCGGCCATGGCGAGCACCGCCAGAAACACCATGAAGGCGATCAGCCATGGCAAAAAGCGGCTGTGCGCGTCGCTATCGAGCGGCAGATCGGAACGGCGTGACAGCATGCGACCTCCGACGTCCGCTCAGAGGAAATTCTCAATGCCGGGCGGCTCGCCCAGGCCGGCGTGGGTGACCTCGCCCGGGCCGTCGCCGCGGGCCGCGCCGTCGACCGGCGCTGGCGAATCGGCGGCGCGATTCGCGCTCGGCGGCGCCGCGCGCACCTTCCCGTTCTCGATATGCAGCACCCCGTGCCCGAGCCGTTCGACCAGGCTCATGTTATGGGTGGCGATAACCACCGTGGTGCCGAGCCGGTTGAGTTCCTCGAACAGATGCATCAGCCGGATCGCCATGGCGTCGTCGACATTGCCGGTCGGCTCATCCGCCAGCAACAGCTTCGGCCGGGCGATGACGGCGCGCGCGATCGACACCCGCTGCTGCTGGCCGCCCGACAGTGTCGGCGGCCGGGCGCGCAGATGATCCTTGAGACCGACCCACGACAGCAATTCGATGACATGCTTTTCGACATCTGCTTCCTTGGTGCCGGCGACGCGCAGCGGCAAGGCCACGTTGTCAAAGGTGCTCATGTGGTCGAGAAGTCTAAATTCTTGAAAAACAACACCAATTTTGCGTCTCAGCGGTGGCAGTTCACGCCGGGGCGTGATCGCGATATCGCTGCCGAACAGGGAAATCAGGCCGCGCGACGGCTTCAGCGCCAGGTAGCACAGCTTCAGCAGAGACGATTTGCCGGCGCCACTTTCGCCGACCAAAAAGTTGAAGGACCCCGCCGGCAGCGTGAAGCCGACATCCTGCAGGACCTCGGGACCGAGGCCGTAGCGCAGCCCGACGTGCTCGAAGCGGACCACCGGCCCGTTGGCCCCGGTGGTGTTTTCGTTCGACATGGCACCTGCTTTGCCTGGGTTTTCAGGGCGCGTGACGGTGCCGACCATGCCACGATCAAAGCCCCGCCGTCCAGCGCCGAGGCAGCCGCCCCGGGTGTCGCCGCGCGTGCCGCTTCTTGCCATGATTCAGGCGAAAGCCTATAAACGACAAAACGTTAGGGCCATCAGCCAAACATGTTCATTTCGTGTCCGAACTGCGCCACACGCTATTCCGTTAACCCCGGTTCCATCGGTGACGCGGGTAAGAGTGTGCGCTGTTCCAACTGCGGCCATTCGTGGCACCAGAATCGCATGATGACGCCTCCGCCACCGCCATTGCAGCGTGCCGGCGCGGGCGCAGCACCGGCGATGGCGCCCGCCTACGCGCCGGCGCCGGCGGCCAATCCCTATGCCGCCTATCCGCCGCCACCCTACGCACCGCCCGGCTACTATCCGCCGCCGCCCGGTTACCCGCCGCCGACTGGTTACCCGCCGCCCAGCTATCCGGCACCTCCCGGCGCCGATGCCGCCCCGGCCTCGGGGCCGGCGCCCCTGCCCGCACCCGACCCCCAGCCCGACCCGGCCCCAATACCCGCGCCGGACCCCGAGCCCGCGCCGGACCCCGAAGCCGACTTCGAGGAGATGCCGGACCTGGAAGAGATGCCGGAAGCGGACTTCGATGCCAGCCCGGAGCCGGAAGAGGACACCGGCGTCGAGGATGACGAAGAACGCCTGTCGCAGGAAGAGCTCGACGCCATGTTCGGCGAGGACGATGACGACGGCCCCACTTTCCAATCGCTGGTCGGCGATGACGACGGCGAGCCGGTGGACGATTTACCCGATGACGCCGATCCCGACGACCTGCCCGAACCGGATCCCATTCCCGAGGTCCTGACCGCCGATGAAGGCGATGAGGACGATGACGAGGATAAGCCACGCTCACTCATCAAGACTATTCTGTTCGGCGTGCTCGGGTTCATTCTGATCCTGCTCGCCGCCCTGGTCTTCCTCAAGGACACCGTCGTCGGCGTGGCACCGTTCATGAAGGGCGCGTATGATCTGGTCGGCCTCGGCGACGATGCCATCGGCGCCGGGTTGAAGCTGCAGGAACTGAAACCGTCGCGCGAAAATGAAGCCGGCATCGACGTGCTCGTGGTGCGGGGGCAAATTCTCAACGTCACCGATGACATGCGGCCGGTACCCATGATCCGTGTCGCCTTGCTCGATGCCGACGGCCAGGTCGTTCAACAGGTCATCGTGCCGCCGATCAAAAATCAGTTGAAGGGCGGCGACGTCATCGGTTTCAAGGCCCGCATCAAGAATCCGCAGCCGCTGGCACGGCGTCTCGACGTCACCTTCGTGGCCGCCGAGGATGGCGCCAAGAAAGCCAACTGACCTCGCCACGCCCCGGCGGATCAACAGCCCCATGACCGACCCCCGAACGATCACCGCGACCGACCTGCGCGCGCTCGCCGTGGCCGCGCTGGGGCATGCCGGCGCACAACCCGCCCATGCCGAAACCACGGCGGATATCCTGATCGACGCCGATCTGATGGGTGTCGACACCCACGGCGTGCGGCGCCTGGTTCCCTATACGGCGAAGTTGCGCGGCGGCGCGATCAATCCGACGCCAAACGTCCGTGTCGAAGATCGCGGCCCGGTCATGGCGCTGGTCGATGGTGACGACGGCCTCGGACAGGTCGCGGCGCTATGCGCGCTCGAGGCCGTGCTTTCCCGCGCCCGGGCGAGCGGCCTCGCCTTCGCCGCCGTGCGTAATGGCAATCACATGGGCGCCCTCGCCCCCTATGGCCGCCGCGCCGCCGACGCCGGCATGATGCTGATCATCGGCACCAACGCCTCGCCCGCCATCGCGCCTTGGGGCGCGCGCGATCTTGTCGTCGGCAACAATCCGCTGGCCGTCGCCGCGCCACGGCCGGACGGCCCGCCATTCATTTTCGACGGCGCCATGACCATGGCGGCGCGCGGCAAGATGCGAAAGCTGCGCGACGCCGGTCAGCCGATGCCGCTGGGTTGGGCGCTCGACGCCGACGGCCGGCCGACCACCGACCCTGCCGCCGGACTGGCGGGTTTCATCCAGTTCATGGGCGGCCACAAGGGATCCGGTCTGGCGCTCGCCGGCGATGTGCTGGCCGGCGTGCTTTCGGGCGGCGCCTTCCTGACCGGCGTCGGCGACGTCATGGGGTCGGAGACGCCGCAACGCTCAAGCCACTATATGCTGGCGCTCGATCCCGACCGCCTGCTCGGCGACGGCGTCTTCGCCCAACGCATGACCGCGTTCGCCGCTATCATCAAGAACGCCACGCCCATCGACCCGGCGCGGCCGGTCATGCTGCCGGGCGAGATCGAGGGGTTGGAACGGGAGCGCCGGCTGGCCGACGGAATTCCCGTCGATGCCGCGGTGCTGGCGGATGTGGAACGCCTCGCCGGTGGCGACTGACTGATGTGTCTTAGAAGCGGCGCAGCAAACGCTCGATATAATCCCGTTCGATGACCGGGCGCTCGCGCTCACCGGCGCGGCGACGCAACTCATCGAGAATTTGCCGGGCCCGGCGCATTTCCATCTGATCCGGGACCTTGACCCCTTCCCCATCGACAGCCGAGCCGAAGGCGCCGCCCGGTTGGCGGCCGAACGGATCGCGTCCGTCCCCGGGCCGCGAGCCGCGTCGCTGGATAGCGCGGCCGGCCATGCCGCCCATGCGGCGGGAAAGCTGTTCCGCCGCCGAGTTGGTGGCCTGGCGTAATTTCTCCAAGGCGTCCGCCTGATGCGGCACCGCCGATCCGGGGCGGCCTTCCTGCAACTGTTGCGTGGCGCCACGCATTGACCGTTCCGCCTGGCCCAGCGCCGGCGGGATGCTGCCGAGCATTTCGTCCATCTGCAGCATCAGTTCGCCGAGACGCTTGCGCAGGGCTTCCTGATCCGCCGACGACAATGACCGGCCCGCATGATCTCCCTGCCCCTGGCCTTCGCCTTGGCGTTCACCCTGGCCTTGGCGCCGTTGGCCCTGGCCCTGTTGTCGGCCCTGCTGGCCCTGTTGCTGACCAGAACGATTCTGCTGTCCTTGCGGCATGGTCATGGCGCCCGGGTTTTGGCCTTCCTGGCGGCGTGATTCCTTGAACGTGCGATCCATCAATTGCTGCTGGCGTCGGGTCAGGTCACGCAGACCGTCCATGAGCTTGCGCGCGCCGGCCATCTCCTTGTTCTGCTGACCGGCGCGGGAGCCGTTTTTCATCGCTTCCAGCATGCGCTTCAATTCGGCGATCATCCGTTCGGCCGCCTCTGTGGCGCCGGTGCGCGCCAACTCCCGGGCCTCGTCGAGCATGCGTTGCAGGTCCTGCGCCTCAACCGATTGACCGTCCGGCGGCGTCGGCAAATCCTGCAAACCGTCCTTCTGCATTTGTTCGGCCAGTGCCGCCATGAAGGCATCAAGCGCCGTCTGCAACTCGCGCATCAGCCGGTCGACCTCCTCCGGGTCGGCACCGTCGCGCAGCGCCCGCAAAACCTCCTCCTGACGCCGCGCCAGTTCCTCGGCGGCGATGGCGAAATCCCCGTCCTCGATCCTAAGGGCGGTGTTCCACAGCAACCGCGCTACCTGGACCATGGCGGCATCGTCGCCGTCGTGCACCAGTCGCGAACGCGCCGTGACCAACGCCAGAAAGACCACGGTGTCATGGAAGTAATGATCCGGCGTCGCGGCGATGACCGCCAGGCCGTCGGCGATCTCGTCCAGAACTTCGTCCGACGGCGCGGCGAGCCGTTTGCGCTGGGCAATGATGGCGCGCGCCACCGGATGATTGAAGGTCCGTTCCGGCAACTGAAGGGTGACCGCGTCGCTATCCCCTGTCTGGCCGCGCGCATCGGTGGCCTGCAGGTGGACTTGAACCGTGGTGCCGGCCCAGATGTGGGCACTGAAGTCCTTGGCGGAGATGCCGCGACGCGCCTGACCGCGCCCGCCGAGGGTCAGATCAAAACGAATTTCCGGCCCGCCCCCGGGAACCGCGCGGCCATCGGGCCGCCGGATGACCCCCTGTAACGCGGCAACACCGAAATCGTCTCGGGCCTCGTATTCCATTCGCAGCTGGCTGCGCCCGGCCTTCGCCGGGGCGCGCAGGAATTCCGCTTCCGGAGGGCTATCACCGATAACCGCCAAGGGCCATGTGGCCACCGCGCGGCCACCGCTCAGAATACTGACCGCATCGCCGCCGATATCGCCATCGGCGACCTCGGTTTCGGCGCGGAAGCCTCGGCCGGCACCCTCGCCGCCAAGGGATTCGAAGGCAAGGCGGCGGGTCCCGAGAACCAATTCCAACGCCTCGGCGGCACCGCTGACCTGTGCCAGCACGGTGGAGCCGACCGGCACCAGGATTCGTTGCGGCGCGGTATCGCCCGTCTGCGTATCGGTCTCCGTCATGGCCTTGGCGACGCCGCCTTCCAGGAAGACCGGCGCCAAGCCTGTATAGGCCGGCGGCGTGACCCAGAGATCAATATCCAGATCGCCGGCGGCGACGGGGTCTAGCGTGGGGACCAGAGCGCGTGCCAGGCGTTCACCGGCCTGGCCGCCACCCGCCGCGAGACCGACAAACAAGAACATTACAACGGCGGCGCGCAGCCCCAGTGGATCGAGGCGCGCCAGACCCGGCGACGGCAACCGCACACGCAGGCCGGCAAGCCGGCTGGCGAGCCGCAACAGATGCGCCTGCCAGAGCGCCCGGCCGACCGCGTCGGTGCCGCCGGACGGTCGGTCATCGAGGGCCGCCAGGGGTCGATGATCGAGGCCGCTGTCCCGCTCCAGCCGCTGTCGCGCCAGCGCCGGTTCCACCGGCCGAAAGCCAGCGAGGGCGCCACGCACGGCGAACCCAAGGGCCGCCGCGAAGCCGGCAAGCGCCAACGCGTGCAACCAGAATGGCAACATCGGCAGTAGGTCCAACAAGGCAACGCCGACGAACAGCGCCAACACGCCCATCGCCGGCCACAGGCACGGCCACAGTCGTTCCCAGAAGACCGCCAAGCCCGCCAAATTCAATAGAAACTCGAGCCGCCCCCCGCGACGAGGCCGGTCCGTGCTCATGCGGAGGCCTTCCTCGCAATCGTTGCGTGGGCGACTACGGCCTCGGCGACGTCGCCGCCGCCGAGCCAATCGGGGATGCTTTCTCGTGCCATCTGGTCCTCCACCGTGAAGCGACGGGCGACGACGTCGAATCGATCGCCGCAAACCAGGACTTCCGGCACCAACGGCCGCGCGTTGTAGGTCGATGCCATCACCGCGCCATAGGCACCGGCGGTGCGAAACGCCAAGGCATCGCCGGCGTCGAGCGCCGGCAACGCGCGTCCGGTGGCGAAGGTGTCACCGGTCTCGCAGATGGGACCGACAATATCATAGGTCTCGCGCGTCGCCGAGACCGCTTCGCGCACGGTGACTATTTCGTGATAGGCGTCGTACAGGGTCGGGCGAATGAGGTCGTTCATGGCCGCGTCGATAATGGCGAAGGAACGGCTCAAGCCTTGCTTCACATAGATCACCCGGCTGACCAGAATGCCGGCGTTGCCGGCGATCATGCGGCCCGGCTCGAACGCGACGGCGCAGCCGAGAACGCCGACTGTTTCGCTGACCATGGCGCCGTAATCGGCGGGCGATGGCGGGACTTCTCCCTGGTAGTCGATACCCAGACCGCCGCCAAGATCGACGACGCTGATATCGTGGCCGTCGGCACGCAGGGCACGCACCAGGTCGGCGACCCGGCCGTAGGCTTGGCGGTAGGGTTCGAGGTCCGTCAGTTGCGAGCCGATATGGACAGCGACGGCACGCGCGTTGATACCGACGAGATCACGTGCCCGACTAAACACCGCCGGCACCCGGGCCAGTTCGATGCCGAACTTGTTCTCCGCCTTACCGGTGGAAATCTTGGCGTGGGTGCGGGCGTCCACGTCTGGATTGACGCGAATGGCGATCGGCACGGTGACGCCCTTGGCGGCGACGATGCGGCCGAGGACCTCCAGTTCCGGTTCCGATTCCACGTTGATCTGATGCACCCCGAGATCGATGGCCTCGGCCAGTTCAGCCTCGCTCTTGCCGACGCCGGAGAAAACGATGCGGTCGGCCGGCACGCCGGCCGCCATGGCCTTCTTCATCTCGCCGATGGACACCACGTCGGCGCCGGCGCCCAGCCGCGCCAGCGTGGCGATGACACCAAGGTTGCTGTTTGCCTTGACGGCATAATAAATGTGCGCGTCCAACCCGGCCACGGCCTCGGCGAAGACACGGTAGTGACGTTCCAGCGTCGCCGACGAATAGCAATAGAACGGCGTGCCGACGGCATCGATGATGTCATCGAGCGCAACGTCCTCGGCATAAAGGCGGCCGTCACGATAATTGAAATGGTCCATCAAGGGTCTCCAGGCGAGCGTGCCGGGTTAGCGAACAATCAGCTCGGTCGCCGGCGGGGCGTCGGGGTTGGCCGGCCCACCCGCCGGCCACTCGGGCAACGGACGAAACAGGATCAACGGTGGCGGCCCGCCGGGGGACGGCGTCGTTGCCGGACCAATCGCCGCCGTCGCTGGTTTTGACGTCGGTGCTTGATCGCCGAGGGCCGGACCGTCCAGATTCGGTTCGGCGGGTTTCGGAACCAGTTTTTCGGGTTGGCGCGTCAGCGCGCTCGCCGGCAGAATTGGATCATCCGTCGCGGTGGATGGATACCGCAGGGGGTACGTCGTGCCTTCTGGACCGATCGGCGACGAACGCACGCCACAGGCGGCGACGCCGGCGACCAATCCAACGGTCGCGGCGATGCGTCCCCACCGGGTGATGGTCGTCCGGACCGTCATGTCGCATCCATTCCTAGGCCCTCTTGCCGAACCTCATGCCAGGCCTCTTCGGGCTCAATCACCGAGAAACCTTTGCCGCGCCTCGGCGACGGCGCGGCGCACGTTCGTCGGCGCCGTGCCCCCATAGCTTGCCCGGCTTTCCACCGATTTGTCGACCCCGAGCACGCCGAACACGTCGGCGGTTATACCGGGTTCAATTTCCTGCATGGCGGCGAGATCGAGGCTTTCCAGATCGCACCCCTGGTCTTCCGCCAATTTGACGATGGCGCCGGTGGCATGATGGGCCTGACGAAACGGCAACCCGAGCACGCGCACCAGCCAGTCGGCGAGATCGGTCGCCGTGGCGAAGCCCTTGGCGGCGTCGGCGTACATGCGCGCCGCGTCGAAGGTGGCGCCCCGCATCATGCCGGTGGTCGCCGCAAGCATCAGCGCCAAGGTATCGGCGGCGTCGAAAACCGGCTCCTTGTCTTCCTGCATGTCCTTGCCGTAGGTCATGGGCAGCCCCTTCAACACCACCAGAAGTCCGCTAAAGGCGCCAAGCAACCGGCCCGCCTTGCCGCGCACCAGTTCCGCCGCATCGGGGTTGCGCTTCTGCGGCATGATCGAGCTGCCGGTGGAAAAATCGTCGCCGAGCCGTAAATAGGCGAACTGCGCCGAACACCACAGCACGATTTCTTCCGCCAAACGCGACAAATGCATGCCGGAGATGGCGCCGAGGGCGAGAAATTCTAGTGCGAAATCCCGGTCCGAGACGGCGTCCATGGAATTGGCCATGGGTCTGTCGAAACCGAGCGCCGCCGCCGTCTTATCCCGATCAATGGGAAACGAGGTGCCGGCCAACGCCGCCGCGCCGAGCGGGCTTTCGTTGAGCCGGCGCCGGCAATCCCGTGCCCGATCCCGATCGCGGCCAAGCATTTCCACATAGGCCATCAGGTGATGGCCGAGGGTCACCGGCTGCGCCGACTGCAAATGCGTGAACCCGGGCATAACGGTGGCGGCGTGCTGGTCGGCGCAATCGATCAGCACGGCCTGCAGTTCGCGCACGTCCCGGTCAAAACCGTCAAGCGCATCGCGCACCCATAGCCGAAAATCGGTGGCCACCTGGTCATTGCGCGAGCGCGCCGTGTGCAGACGGCCAGCAGCCGCGCCGATCAACTCACCGAGGCGTGATTCGACATTCATGTGAATATCTTCCAGTTCCCTCTTGAACTGGAAGTCGCCAGCCATGATTTCCCGTGCCACGGTATCGAGCCCGGCGATGATGGCCTCGGCGTCGGCGGCGGCGATGATTCCCTGGTCGGCCAGCATCGCCGCATGGGCCTTGGAGCCGGCGATGTCCTGGGTATAAAAGCGTTGGTCGAAATCGATGGAGGCGTTGATGGCGTCCATGACGTCGGATGCGCCGGCCTCGAAGCGGCCGCCCCACATGGTATTGGTTTTCGTCGTATCGTCGGCCATGGTGCCCGTGTCCGGATCAAGTCGTTAAAGGAAGTGTCGATCGTGTCATCAACGATACCAACAGCGCCCCCATCCGTCCCGCCATCCGTGCCTGGGCCAAACCGTCGGTGGCGCCTTGCGTTGGTCACCGGTCTGATGCTGGTCGTCGTTGGAATTGTCGCGATTGTCGCCATTCAGCCGTGGCATGCAAGCGGAGATGCGGCCGATTGCCGCGCCACCTCGGAGGAACTGCAGGCGTTTCAGCCGTCCGAGGCGCCAGCGCCGCTGCCGACCGCGCCGATGGCGCTTGGCGACGGCTCATTGCGAACCCTGGCCGACCACGCCGGCCGCGGCGTGGTGCTGAACTTCTGGGCCACCTGGTGCGCGCCCTGCGTGCGGGAAATGCCGGAACTCGACAACCTGCACGCCGTTGTCGCCGGCGACGGCATCGACGTGCTGACCGTGTCGCAGGACCGGGCCGGTTTCAAACTGATCGACAAGTTCTTCGACTCCAACAAGCTGGCCCATCTGGAGCGTCTGCACGATCCGGGCGGCAAGCTGGCCCGTGCCTTCAAGCTGCGCGGCCTGCCGACGACAATTTTCATCAATGCCGCCGGCCACGAGGTCGGCCGCATCGCCGGCATCGCCAAATACGATTCGCCGGCCATGCACGCGTTCGTCAGACGTTGCCTCGGCACCACGCCCGGTGGCGCGGCGCTCAACGGGGCCAGCGACGGGCACGGTTGATGCGGACCGTGCGGCCGATTACAACTGAACCATGAAGATATCTTGCCGATATGGTTTCTTGGCCGTGGCGTTGATGCTGGTGTTCATGCTGAGCGCCTGCGCCAGCAAACCGACGCACTGGCAGCATTCCTCGAATGATCGCCAGCAGGCCGAACTGGACGCCCTGGAATGCCAATCCCGCGCGCGCAACAAGGCAGAAAAGGAATACCTGTTCCGCGAGGCTGAACGCCCACGCGCGGGTATTGATTTCTATAGCGGTCTCGAAGGGGACGTCAGCAAGTTCGAGGCCAAAAAACGAAGCCGCGCCTACTTCGAAACCTGCATGAAGTACAAGGGCTACCGGCCGATGAAGGCGGACGAGAAGAAGGCATAAAGAAAACGGCGGCGTCTTTTGAGGACGCCGCCGATCTTCCGAATAAATTATCGGGTCGGTTTAGGGCGCATCTGGCGCGCAACCCTTACGCGGCGAGTGGCAGATCGTCGTCGTGGCGATGATCCGTCGCCGGGGCGTGAATGGCCGCCGGCTTGGTCGCCGTGCCGGGGAAACGGCCAGCGATGAAATCATTGATCTGGTAGCGCTGCATGCCGATGTCCGCGAGCATGCGGTCATCCATCTCGTTCAACTGCCTGGCGAGGGCGCGGGTCTTGTACCAGATGCCTACCGCCCCAATCGCGCGGATAACGAATTGGGTCAGATCGGCGAATGCATGGGATTCGGCGCCGAAGCGGGTCAGGGTGTCGGGGTTACCTTGCGCGTCGTGCAAACGAACGGCGTTTTTGCTGCTGTCGTAGGGCGTCATGATATCGCTCCATCCTTCTTGTGTTGGCGATATGGCAGGGTCGCAGCGCGTCGTTTTGACTATCCAATTTCCTGGCCGATTGTCTGACCAATTGTCTGGCGCGTTGTCGTCGGTGCCGTCTCTCGGACCTGACATAGGCCTATCCGCGGTCCGCCTGAAGTGGGTTTATTGCAGCGCAGCATTGCATTTTATGCATGGCGATTTGGTCGTCGCAACGGCGGCCCCGGCGATGTTTCCGCTTGCCGTTGCGGAACACGATCCATAGCTTCTGGGCCATGGATACGCGCCCCGATCATTCGACCGTCCCCGATGCGGCAATGCGGCTTCAAGCCCTGCGCGCGGAACTGCGGCGTCAAGGTCTGGCCGGCTTCATCGTGCCGAAAGCCGACGAGCATCAGGGCGAATACATCGCGCCATCATCGGAACGGCTGGCCTGGCTGACCGGGTTTTCCGGTTCCGCGGGCATGGCCATCGTATTGAGCGAGCACGCCGCCGTGTTCGTTGACGGCCGCTATACGCTACAGGTGAAGACCGAGGTTTCGGGCGATCTGTACGACCGCCGCCACGTCAGTGAACAACCGCCGGCCGATTGGCTGCGCGCGCACCTGAAACCGGGTAATCGGCTCGGCTATGACGCCTGGCTGCACACGCCGGTGCAACTGACGCGGCTGCAACGCGACGTTGAACGCGCCGGCGCCGAGCTGGTCGCCGTCACCGGCAATCCCATCGACGCGGTGTGGCGCGACCGCCCGGCGCCACCGACGGCGCCCGTGTTTCCGCATCCGGTCAAATACGCCGGCGAGACGGCGGTATCGAAACGCAAGCGCTTGGCCGTCCGGCTCGTCGCCGACGGCGTGCGCACGGTGGTGCTGTCGGCGCCGGATTCCATTGCCTGGCTGTTGAACGTGCGCGGCGGCGACGTGCCATTCTCGCCGTTACCGCTGTCGTTCGCCCTGTTATACGACGACGCCCGCGTCGATCTGTTCCTGGCGCCGCAAAAGATGGACGCCAAGCTGGTGCGCCATTTTGGCAAGGGCGTGCGCGTTATGCCACCCGACGCCCTTGGCCACTCGCTCGACCTGCTCGGCCGCGCCAAGGCACGGGTCGCCATTCATCCGGAAACCACGCCGGCGTGGATCGCCGGCCGGCTGCAATCCGCCGGTGCCGCCGTCATCGATAGGCCCGACCCCTGTCAGCACCCGAAGGCCTGTAAGAACGCCACCGAAATCGCCGGCACGCGTGCCGCCCATGTGCGCGATGGCGCCGCGCTGACGCGCTTCCTCGCCTGGTTGGCGGTGACCGCGCCGAAGGGCGCGCTGAGCGAGATCGCCGCCGCAGAGCGGCTGGATGCCTTCCGCGCCGAGGATACGCTCTATCGAGGACCAAGCTTTCCGACCATCGCCGGGTCCGGCCCCAACGGCGCCATCGTGCATTACCGGGCCGACGCCGCCAGTGATCGGCGCCTTGGCCGGGGTGAATTGTTCCTGCTCGATTCGGGCGGGCAGTATCCCGACGGCACCACCGACGTGACCCGCACCGTCGCCATCGGCAAGCCGACGAAGGAAATGCGCGACCGCTTCACCCGCGTGCTCAAGGGCCACATCGCCATCGCCCGGGCGCGTTTTCCCGTCGGCACCAGCGGCGGGCAGTTGGACACGCTGGCCCGGTCCGCCCTGTGGGATGCCGATGTTGACTACGACCACGGCACCGGGCATGGGGTCGGCAGCTTTCTCGGCGTTCACGAAGGACCGCAGCGGATTTCCAAGGCCGGCGGCGGCGTGGCGCTGGAGCCGGGCATGGTGGTCTCCAACGAACCCGGCTACTACAAGACCGGCGCCTATGGAATTCGCATCGAAAATCTCGTCGTGGTCACCGCCGCAAAACCCCTGAAGGGCGCGGAACGGGCCATGCTGGCTTTGGAGACTCTGACCCTGGCGCCGATTGATCGCGCGCTGATCGACGCATCGTTGCTGACCGACGGCGAACGTGTCTGGCTAAACGACTACCATAAACGCGTGGCCCGCGAACTCGGCCCCCTTGTCGACAAGGCAACCCGGTCGTGGCTGAAAAAAGTAACGGCGCCGATCAAGGATTGAGCGCTGATCTATCGTCCTTCCCGGTCACCATAAACATACATATAAACGGGACTCGACCACAGATCGGGTGCGGTCCGGGTTTCGGTCGCCTGGCGGCGCGGCAGGGCGAAAAAGTTCGAGACAACGCGCGCGCCGGAGCACAGTTCCCGCGCCAGCTTCGGCTCCAGGGTCGCCATGGCGCCTGGGTACAAAAAACACGCGACGAGCCCCACGTCGGATAGATCCACGCTCATGAAGTCGACGCGGTGATACTGCAGGTTGCCTTGCGGAATCAGCGCCTGCCAGATTCTCGCCACGAAGAAGGGGATCGGCGACAACTCGTAACCGATGACGGGGCGATCCGGATAGCGGCGCGCCAGCATCCGCGCGAGGCCACCCCACCCCGATCCAAGGTCGACGATCGTGCCGGTTACATCACGCGGCAGCATGCCGTGGATCGTGTGCCGCACGCCCGGCGTCGTCGGCAGTGGCGGCACGCCGGTTCGCACGGTCCATGCGCCGATCAGGACGATGGTCAATAGGGCGCCGGCGAGGGTGATTGTTTCAATTATGATTGTATGCGATCCTGCCCCGTTAAATATTTCGCAAGAAATTCCTGATATCCAGTTCACGGTAGACCGATTCCGCGACCGCGCGGAAATGGAAAAGTTCGAGGGGGTAGTTCATGGGCTGGTTTGGCAGCAAGAAAGACAAGTCACCAACGATCGCCGCCAATGCGACGCCATCGGATCCGAAGTGGGCGCGCAACAAGCGTGGCAAATTTCACAAGCTTAGCCTGTTCGAAGCCCGCGACGAGGGCCTGGAAGGTGTTTCCGGGGTTTTCGTTATCTGGCATTCCGGCGTACAGCCGCGTTGGGTCTATATCGATCGCACCCGTGACTTGGCCGGCGCCATCGAGGGTGTATTGGATTCCGACGAGATCATGGATTATGAGAAGCGCGGCGGCCTTTTCGTCACCTGGTCCAATATCCGCGACGAGTATCAGCCCGGCGTCGTACGCTATCTGACGGAAAAAATGGATCCCGAGGTCGAAAATCCGGAAGCCGCCCGCATCAAGGCCGATCCGGTGCCCGTCACCTTCCCCGGCGAATAAGCCCTTCCCGCGTCCGAGACGGCCCGAACGCCTTCGCGCGTCAGCACACTTGACATCTATTTCAGAATAAATATTCTGTTATTATGGCACGCACACGGGAATTCGAGCCGGAAGAGGCTCTCAACAAGGTCGTTCAGGTTTTCTGGCGCAACGGCTATGCCGAGACGTCGATGGAGGATCTGGTCGCCGAAACCGGGGTCAGCCGCTATGGACTCTACGGAACTTTCGGCGACAAACGCGCCCTGTTCGACAAGGCGCTCGACCAATTCGCGCGGCAGATGAGGGCCACGTTGCAGGCGCCCCTGCGTGGCGAGCGGGCCGGGCGCGCCGCCATCGTCGCCTATTTCGATAGCTTACTCGCCCTCGCCGGAACACCCATGGCCGCCAATGGCTGCATGATCTGCAACGCGATGACCGAGCGGACGCCGCATGATGACGAAATTGCCGACAAGCTTCGCGAATTTTATGCCGAGGTCGGCGACGTGTTCGCCACCGCGATCCGCAATGGCCAGGCCGACGGCGATATCGCGCCGGAACTCGATGCCGCCGACACGGGCATCTACTTTTCCGGCATTCTGCAGGGCCTCGCGGTGATGGCCCGTGGCGGGACCGGGGCGGACCGCATGACCGCCTATGTACGCACCGCGCTTAAGGTTCTTGACCGCGTCTGAAGTTTTTTTTGCCATTAAACAGAATAAATGTTCTGAAAAATGCCCAACGAGGATCGAGCCAACATGAACACCGCACTTGAAACACGGCCATCGGCGCGCGGCGCCGACGGTACCACCTCGACCGCGTCCGATCGCTTCGCCGTCACTCTCGCCCGCACCGTGGTGCGCTTTCGCTGGTTGGTCATCACGGCATCATTGATGCTGGTCGTCGCGGCGGCATCGGGCGGACGCTTTCTGGAATTTTCCAACAACTATCGGGTGTTTTTCAGCCAGGAAAATCCGGAGCTCCGCGCCTTCGAGAATTTCCAGGCGACCTATACCAAAAACGACAACATCCTGTTCGTGGTCAAGCCAAGGGACGGCCAGGTGTTCAGCCCCGCCGTCGCCGACGCGGTGGAACGGATCACCGCCGAGGCATGGAAGATTCCCTTCGCCATCCGCGTCGATTCAATCACCAACTTCCAGCATACCTGGGCCAACGGAGATGAATTGACCGTCGAGGACCTGATCCGCGACGGCAAGAACCTGTCGCCGGGCGAGTTGGCGAAAAGGCGCGCCATCGCGCTCGCCGAGCCGTTGTTGCGTGGCAACCTGCTGGACGCCAATGCCGACACCACCGGCATCAACGTCACCCTGCAATATCCGGAGAAAAGCCTGAACGAAGTACCGGAAGCAGTCGCCAAGGCACGCGCCATCGTCGCCGCCGTGCAGCCGCTGGTGCCGGACGCGACGATCGTGCTGACCGGCGTCTCCATGTTGAACAACGCCTTCGCCGAGGCCGGCATCAGGGACGTGGGTACACTGATCCCGGTGATGTACGGCATCCTCATTCTGTTCATGGTGATGGCTTTTCGCTCACTGGCGGCGACCATGGCAACGCTGTTGGTGATCGGCTTCTCGACCGCCGCCGCCATGGGCTTGGCGGGTTACCTGGGCATCAAGCTGACGCCGATTTCCGTCACCGCGCCGACCATCATCCTAACCCTCGCCATCGCCGACAGCGTGCACATCATGGTCAGCTTCCGCGCCGCCCTGCGCGATGGCTTTTCCAAGATCGAGGCCCTGATCGAAGCTATCCGCATCAACTTCCTGGCCGTCACCATCACATCGGTTACCACCATCGTCGGTTTCCTCAGTCTCAATTTTTCAGATTCGCCGCCGTTCTGGCACCTCGGCAACATCACCGCCATGGGCATCGGTTGGGCGTGGCTGTTCTCGCTCGCCTTCCTGCCAGCCGTGCTCAGCCTGATGCCGTTAAAGACCGCGCCCGCCGATGTCGCGCCGACGTGGGGCATGCGCGTCATGGACGGTCTCGCCGAGTTCGTCATTCGCCGCTACAAGGCCATCCTGCTCGCCGGCGGCGCCATCGCCATCGCCCTCATCGCCATGGTGCCCCGGGTCGAACTGAACGACGAGTTCGTCAAGTACTTCGACCATCGCATTCCGTTTCGCGGCGATGCCGAATTCGGCATGCAACACCTGACCGGCATTTACCTGTTGGAATATTCGTTGAAGGGAAAGAACGCCGGCGGCATCAGCGAACCGGAATACCTCACACGCCTGGCCGCTTTCACCGAATGGATGCGCGCCCAGCCCGAAGTCGAGCACGTCTACAGCTACACCGATATCATCAAGCGATTGAACAAGAATATGAACGCCGACGACGACGCGTTCTACCGCCTGCCCGGTGAGCGCGATCTGGCGGCGCAATATCTGTTGCTCTACGAACTGTCGCTGCCCTACGGGCTTGATCTCAATGACCGCATCAATATCGACAAAGCGGCGACCCGCGTCACCGTCACTATCCAGGAACTGTCGACCATCGCCACGCGGGAATTCCTCAAGCGAGCCGAAACGTGGATGGCGGCCAATCTGCCGCGCTACATGCACACGCCCGCCACCGGAGCCATGGTCATGTTCTCCTATATCTCACAGCGCAATATCGAAAGCATGCTGCGCGGTAACGTCATCGCCGTCGTCGTCATTGGTCTGATCATGGCCTTCGCGCTGCGCAGTTTCACGCTGGGCGCTGTCAGCATCATTCCCAATGCGGTACCCATCCTTATGACCTTCGGGTTATGGGCGCTGCTGGTGGGTCAGGTCGGCATGGCGGCGGCGACGGTCACCGCCACGGCGCTCGGCATCGTCGTCGATGATACGGTCCACTTCCTCACTAAGTACCTGCGGGCGCGGCGCGAGAAAGGCTTGGATGCATCGGACGCCGTTCGCTATGCCTTCGCCACGGTTGGGCTCGCCATCGTCACGACGACGGCGATTCTGGCCGCCGGCTTCGCCGTGCTCGCCGCGTCCACCTTCAAGATCAACGCCGAGATGGGACTGCTCACCGCGATCGCCATCATCATCGCGTTGCTGTTCGATTTCCTCATCCTGCCGGCCCTTCTGGTGGCCGGTTCCAAATTCAAGAAAGGAGAAGACCATGAGACTCAACCGCTCAAGCATGCGGCCTAGGGCGATTTCGTTCGCGCTCGTCGCTTTGGCGGCCGCTCTCGCCCTTGGTGAACCCGCGGCCGCGGAAACAGCCGCAGAAAAAGGTTTCGCCGTCGCCGCGCGCAGTGACCGCTCCGACCGCGGCTTCAAGGACAGTCGGGTGAAGCTAAAGATGGTGTTGCGTAACAAGGCCGGACAGGAATCCAGCCGGGATCTGGAAATCAGAACCCTTGAGGTGCCGGACGAGGATGTTGGCGACAAGAGCCTGCTGGTGTTTTCCAGCCCGGCCGATATCGACGGCACGGCGCTGTTGTCGCACGCCAAGATTCTCGACCCCGACGACTGAGCAGCCCCCACGAAGTGCTCCAATCCCATTGTTAGTTCATAACCGGTTTT